>JAAYCJ010000017.1 GCA_012729815.1 Phycisphaerae bacterium
ATGGACTACACGCTCGTTCGCCTCGCCGTTCCGGCCAGCCGGTTCGTCGACGACCTGCGGTTCGAGCCCGGCGCGCCGACACGGGTTCGGTTCGCCGCCGCCGTCAGCGATCTGGATGCTGGAGAGTTCTTCTGGCTCTACGCCCTGATCGGGTTTCTTGCCGTGTCGTATGCCTCAGCCGGCGTGGCCTCGTCACTGGTCTTCGGTCGGTGGCATCCGCACGCCCAGATGGGCTTCTGGAACGCCTTTGGTCTGCCCGGCGTCCTGCTGGGAATCTACCTGCGGATCGGCGACCACGCCGACGACCTGCGATTCCAGGCGAGACGGTTCGGGCCGTTCGGACTGCGATTCTGGCATCTGTTCACGATCGCGTTCCTCGCCTTCACCATCCTGATCCAGGTGGCGTTCGCGCTGCTCCTGGGCCCCGACACGTTCGGCGGGTGATCAGGCGACCTAAAGTCGTTGCCCCGCAAGACCGATAATCGTATAACGTGTAGTAACAAATGCCTCGGGCGTCACCGACGCCGATCCCGAAAGCACGGCGGATATGACAGAGACACAAGTCGAGCAGGAACAAGACGTTACGCAACAGGAGAGTCCGCCGCAGGCCGCTCACGAGACCCTTTCCGAGAATCAGGATCAGGAGCAAGCTCAGGATCAGGACCAGCCCGAAGGGGTCCAGGCCGATTCGCCGCCACCCGCAAAGAGCGAGAAGCCCGCGCGAACGGCTGATATTAGCAGAATACTCCAGATAGAAGTACCTATTATCGTACGTCTTGCCCAAAAGACGTTGCCGCTTCAGGATGTTCTGGACCTAAGCCCGGGTACGGTGATCGAGTTCAGCAAGTCGGTCGACGACGACCTGGACCTGATGATTAATAACAAGTGCGTCGGGTCCGGAGTGGCGGTCAAGATCGGCGAGAATTTCGGCCTGCGGATCAGCCGCATCGGTCCCATCGACGAGACGATCAAGGCGATGGGCGCCGCGGCCAAGTCCTAAACCAGCCCCACCTTCTCGGCTATGGACCGGGCCAGGGCCAGCGCCTCCGCTTTCGTTTCCACCTGGCCGTTTAGCTGTGCGTCGAAGACCTCGTCGAGCACTTCCTGGTAGCCGAGGCCTGGCGGGACGCCCAGCGCTTTTTCCAAATCGCCGCCGTGGATCAGCGGCGCGGTCTGGCGCAGGGCTTCGCGATCGATCGTCTCGGCCAGATGCTCCACGCCTTCCAGCACCGTCGATGGCTCCAGTCCGGCCTCGACGCGAGCCCGGTACAGCGCGATCAGTTCGTCGTAACCGTCGCAGAGCATGATCCGCTTGATCTGGGCCAGGCTGAGGTCGCCGTCCAGCCCCAGCAGCGGCAGGTGATGGATCAGCCAGACCACCGCGTGGCGCTGGCGGTTTGAGCAGGTCAGCCGGCGGCAGACGTCGTCGGCCACCTGGGCTGAGGTGTTGGCCTCCGGCGTCTTGACCCGCGTTCGGACGGTCCGCGGCCGGTCGATGGTTGCGGATCGCATCAACCCGGTCAGATGCAGGACGGCTGCAAACACCGTTTCGAATCGCACGTGCGGTCCGAGCCGATCGACGGTCATCAGCGAGTGGTCGAAGGCGTCGCCCGCGGCGGAAACTTCGTGTCCTTCGGCGAACGTCACGCCCGGCCGACCTCGCAGATCCGTCAGCTCCGGCAGCACGTAGGGCAGCAGTCCCAACTCATCGGCCAGCCGCAGTCCGCGCATCCGGCCGGTCCGCGTGAGCATCTTGCGCAGCTCGTCGAGGATTCGTTCGGTGCTGATTTCCTGGATTTGTTCGGTTTGCGACCGGATCGCCGCCGCCGTCCGGTTCTCGACGGCAAAGGCCAGCCGCGCGGCAAACCGCACCGCTCGCAACAACCGCAGATGATCCTCGCGGAAGCGGCGATCCGGTTCGCCGATCGCCCGGATCAGCCCCGCCCGCAGGTCCGCCCGTCCGCCCACCAGGTCGATCAGGCGATCCTCCAGCGGATCGTAGTACATCCCGTTGATTGTGAAATCTCGCCTCGCTGCGTCCTCTTCGAGCGTGGCGAATCGCACCCGGTCCGGATGCCGTCCGTCGCTGTAGCTTTCATCGGTGCGGAAGCTGGCGACTTCGATCCACTGGCCGCCCATCCCCACCAGCACCACGCCGAACTGCGCGCCGACCAGGCGGGTCCGGCGGAACAGTGCCTGAATGGCCTGTGGCCGCGCCGAGGTCGCCACGTCGTGCTCGTCGATGTCTTGCCGGCCCAACAGCATGTCGCGGACGCAGCCGCCGACCAGGTACGCCTCGTGCCCGGCCTCGCGAAGGACCTCGATGATCTTTACCGCTGCGCTGCGATTGTCCATGATCCACGTATTGTAGCCCGGACCGATCGGCTTGGACAGACCTGAGTGCATGCGGCGATGCGGCACGTGTCCCGGCGCCGCCCGGTCGGTTCAGGAGCGGTTCAGATGCAGGACCTTGGCGGGCGGGAATCCGTTGAACCAGGTGGACGAGGCGTGCGAGTAGGCGCCGATGTTCTCGGAATAGACAAGGTCGCCGATCTCGAGTTCGGGCAAATACTCAGCCTGCGAGATCGTGTCGAGCGCGTCGCAGGTCGGTCCGAAGACCGCACTGATGTGGCCCGACCCGCCCTTGAAGGCCTTGATCGGGTAGTGGCAGTGGTCGAAGAGGATGCCCGAGTAGGTGTGGTAGACGCCGTCGTTGAGATAGTAGCACCGCTTGCCGTCGCGCTCGGCTTTGCCGATGACCTCGGCGACGAGGGTGGCGGCGGTGGCCACCATGAACCGTCCCGGTTCGGCCAGGATTTCGATATCCCTGGGAAAGAGGCGATTGATCTCGGAGTTCAGGACGCGGGCCAGATCGCGCAGCGGGCCGACCGTCTGATCGTAGCGGGCGGGAAAACCGCCGCCGATATCGAGCAGCTTGAGTGCGAAGCCGCGGGCCGACGCCTCTTCCATGATGCCGGCTGAGATGCTCAGGGCCTGGACGAAGTTCTCGAAGTTGGTGCACTGGCTGCCGACGTGGAAGCAGAGGCCTTCGACGACGAGGCCGGCGTCGTGGGCGGCGGCGATCAGGTCGACCGCCTCGGCGGGTGCGCAGCCGAACTTGCTGGAGAGTTCGACCATCGAGCCGGTGTTGGGCACCCGGATACGGAGGGCCAGACCCGCCTGCTGGGCGTGGCGGCGGATCTTCCTGATCTCTTCGACGTTGTCGTAGGTCACCAGCGGCCGGTAGCGGTCGAGTTCCTCGAGGGTCTGGCGGTCCTTGATCGGATTGGCGTAGATGATCTTGTCCCAGATGAAATCCTGGCGGGCTTTGGCGGGCAGCTTGCGGATGTTCTCGTAGACCAGCCGGAATTCGGCGATCGAGGCCACGTCGAAGCTGGCCCCGATTTCGTAAAACGTTCTGACGATCGCCGGGTCCGGATTGGCTTTGACCGCGTAGTAGGCCTGGACGCGGGGTAGATGGCGCCTGAACTGGGCGTAGTTCGCGCGGAGCACGTCGTGGTCGACCACGAACAGCGGGGTGCCGTGGCGGCGGGCGAGTTTTTCCAGGGCCTTGGGTTTGGCTTTGGGCATCACAGTTCCTTGTTGTGCTTCCAGTACACCTTGGTTTCCTTTTCGAGCAGTTCGGGCAGCCGGTCGTAGAGCCGCTTGGGTTTGCGGCGGTCGTGGCGGGCCAGGGCGTAGTGGGTGAGCATCGGCAGGGCGACCGTCGAGTCGAGGTAGCAGACGATGGCGTCGGGAAGCTGCGTGGGATCGACCTTGCCCCAACTGACCGCCTCCTGGGGCGTGGCGCCGGAAAGGCCGCCGGTGTCCGGCCGGGCGTCGGTGAATTGGATGAAGAAGTCGTGGCCCTCTTCTTTGACCCGCAGGACTTCCTGGATCTGCGGCTCGGTCTGGAGGGTGAAGTTCTTGGGCGAGCCGCCGCCGACCAGCAGCACGCCGGTCTTGCGTCGCGACTGTTTGGCGTCCAGCACGATGGCGGTGGTTTCGTTGACGTCGCGCGAGGGGTTAACCCGCAGCTTCGAGCCGCGCATCTCGAGGCCGGCGACGTTCATGCCGATGGTCGAGTCGCCCGGCGAGGGGCAGAAGCACGGCACGCCCGCCCGGTAGGCGGCGGCGAGGACCGAGGCGTCCTTGAGGCCCGTCTGCTTTTCGAACTCGGCGCAGTATTTGCCGATCCGGTGGTGCAGTTCGGCTGTGCCCATCTCGTGCTGGAACTCGTCCTGGAGCAGGATCTGGCGCAGGACGTGGTCGGTGGCCATCAGGACGTCGTTGTAGTCGAGCAGGATGTCGTAGATTCGCACGACGCCGACCTTGCGGAGTTCCGGATCGCGGACGAACGGCGAGCCGCGGAACAGCGGCAGGTTCATCGCGTGGTGCATGTCGTGGTAGAGGTTGGCTCCGGTCGAGATGATCCAATCGACGAACCCGGCCTTGATGAGCGGCACGACGGCGGAGGCGCCAAGGCCCGCCGGCGTCAGCGCTCCGGCGAGGCTCATGCCGATGGTCACGTCCGGATCGAGCATCTTCTCGGTGAACAGGCGGCACGCCTCCTGGAGCCGTCCGGCGTTGTAGGCCAAAAACGCGTTGTCCATCAGGTCGGGCAGCTTTTCCTTGCCGGTGATCGGCTTGGGCAGGATCCGCTGACCCGAGAGGAACTCCTTTTTGCCTTTGGCGAACTTGTGCGGGTACTTGCTTTGAAACTGTTTGGGCAGTTGCACCTTGGCCATCTATCTGTTCTCCTTGCAAATTTGTTCCTACAGGGTCGCGACCGTAAGAGGACGGGATTTCCATACGCCCCAGACCACTGACGGTAACGGAATAATAATATCGGGTTGGTCGGCGGATGGCAAGAGAGTGTGATCCAAAGGCAAGCTTTTGCGCAGCCGGACGGTCGATCAGCAAGTGAACTGGAAGGCGTAGAGCTTGGCGAGACGCAGGCGGAAGGCGAGACGAATTGGCCGGTCGGCAAGATCGGAGAGATCGTCCCGACCCTTCCAGGTGACCGGCGCCGCGGTCAGGTTGCGGTCGATCGGATCGGCTTCGGCAAAGGTGTGGCCTGCGATCGGGCGTCCGGCGTCGTCCTGGAGTTCGACGAAGGCTTCGCCGAGGGCGCTGCAGTTGATATTCAGGAAGAGGCGGCGGCCGACGAAGCGAAGCGGCGGCGTGACGAAGCTTCCGCGGCGGTCGTCGGCGTCGAGCGAGACGAAGCCGTCAAGCCGCTGGCGGA
>JAAYCJ010000018.1 GCA_012729815.1 Phycisphaerae bacterium
GAAAAACACTGCGATGGGAGGGACTCGAACCCTCACCCCTTTCGGGACAGGAACCTAAATCCTGCGCGTCTGCCAGTTCCGCCACCATCGCGAAACCCGCTATAAAGGTAGCGGCCGGGGCGGGGAAAGTCAATCGGGGGTGGAGTCGGGCCTGGCGGCGGCGCCGCCGGACGGCTGGGCGGGCCGTTGCCTTTTGGGCCCGAGGCGGATTTAATAGTGGGTATGGCGGAGACGGATTCCCGGACACAACGGCGGCAGGCCCTCAGCAGCGCGATCGCAGGGTGGAGTTTCTTCAACCTGTCGCTGGCGGCCAAGTGCCGCCTGCTGTTCGGTTTGGCCGTGCTGCTGATCATCGCGGTGGCCCTCTCGGTGCCGTGGTACCGCATGGAGCGGCTGGTGGAACAGCAGAACGGCAAGGAGGCCCAGGCCATCGCCGAGGCCTACCTGAAGTTCCAGGTCCACCAGAACTATGCGGGCTTCTCGCCGGAGATGCTGCGGTACTTCTTCAGCACCGAGGAGCGGCGGTCGTACCCTCAGCCGACGCTGATCAAACTGGCGGGCAAGACGTCCGACCAGGGCCTGCCTCAGGACGAATTCACCGACGAAGGGATCGAGGAATTCCGCAACGACCGCGGCCGCAGCCAGATCTTTCAGATCGTCCGCGACGCCGACGGACGGCGGTCGTACCAGTACCTCCAGGCGATCCGGGCCGAAGCGTCGTGTCTCGAGTGCCACGGGCAGGGGCTTGAGACGGAGAAGTACCGCCAGGGGCAACTGGTGGGCGTGGTGAAGCTGTCGCTGCCGGCCGATCCGACGGACCAGCAGTTGCTGCTGAACCGGGCGGCGATCGTGGCGGCGGTGGCTTTGGCCACGCTGTGCGCGATCGCGGTGTTCTACCTGATCACGCACTGGCTGATCCTGGCTCCGATCGACAGCCTGCGCCAGGCGGCTGAGCTGGTCGCCTCCGGCCGGGTCAACGCCCGCGTGAACATTCAGAAGGGCGACGAGTTCGAGGATCTGGCCCGGGCATTCAACCAGATGCTCGACCACATCGAGGAGTCGCAGCAGAAGCTCAAAACGATCAACAAGTCGCTGGACGCCAAGCTGGGCGAGCTGGCCGAGGCGAACGTGGCGCTGCACGAGGCCAACCGGATCAAGAGCGAGTTTCTGGCCAACGTCAGCCACGAGTTGCGGACGCCGCTCAACTCGATCATCGGCTTCGCCGAGCTGGTCCAGGGCAACTCGCAGATCAAGGACGATCAGAAGCTTCAGCGGTACCTCAAGAACATCCTTGGCTCGGCCCGGTCGCTGCTGACCATCATCAATGAGTTGCTCGATCTGGCCAAGATCGAGGCGGGCAAGATGGAACTGCGGTTGGCCAAGCTGGTCCTGGACGACGTGTGCGAGACGCTCTACAACCTGACCAAGCCGCTGGCCGACCAGAAGCACCTGGAGGTCAAACTCTCGCTGGAGGAGGACCTGCCGGTCATGGAGACCGACGCGGGCAAACTCCAGCAGATCCTCTACAACCTGCTCTCGAACGCGATCAAGTTCACGCCGGAAGGCGGGACGATCACCCTGACCGCTCAGACGGTGCCGCCGGCCCACGTGCGGGTCAGCGTCACCGACACCGGCCCGGGTATTGCGGAAGATCAGCAGGAGGCCATTTTCGAGAAGTTCCGCCAGATCGACGGCTCGGCGTCGCGTGAGCACGGCGGGGCGGGACTGGGCCTGGCCATCGCCAAGGAACTGACGGTGATGCTCGGCGGAACGATCACCGTCGCCTCCAAACCGGGACAGGGAGCGACGTTCTCCGTGACGCTGCCGATCGAAGTCCCCTCGCGCGAAGTCCAGGTCCCGCTGGTGCGTCTCTGATCCGAACATCGCCCGCCGGTGTTCGGACCTGTAGGGTGGGCACCGCCCACCATCTTCGTTCAAGGTTGCGCGAAATCGGTTCCGCCGGAGAGGCAAAGGCGGCGGGCAGTGCCCACCCTACTCTTTCAGTTCGACCGACCAATAGGCCTGGTCGAGGAACTCTTTCCAGGAGGCGTAGCGCTCGCTGGTGAGTTTGAGGCTGATGGCGGGCGACCGCTTCGGCCGGATGGGCTTGCTGGTCAGGGTCATGTGGGCCTGTTCGGGTGTCCTGCCGCCCTTGCGGACGTTGCAGCGGAGGCACGAGCAGACCACGTTGTCCCAGGTGCTCTTGCCCCCCTGCGATCGCGGCACGACGTGGTCGAGGCTCAGCTCGGCCATGGGGAATCGCTTGCCGCAATACTGGCAGCGATTGCGGTCGCGGGCAAAGATATTGCGGCGGTTGAACTTGACCTCCTGGCGGGGAAGCTTGTCGTAGAACAGCAGCCGGATGATCCGCGGAACCGCGATGTCGAGGTGAACGGTGCGAAGCCACTCGTGGGCGCTGGGCTCGAACTGGAGCTTGAGCTGGCTCAACTCGGCCCACGATTCGAAGTCGTAGGTCTGATACTGGCCGTCCTCGACGCTGATGACCTGGGCGAGGTTGCGGAAGAGGAGACAGAACGCCCGGCGGACGGTGATCACCCGCAGGGCCATGTAGTGCTTGTTGAGCACCAGAACGTTGCTGTTTAAAACGCCGGCCGAAGCAACCACGTTCGTTACCTCCTGGACGGTCAATCGACAAAACGCCCAGTCGTTACCTATTTCTTACTTGGCGGCCATCCAATTGTCAACGGAGGTCGCGCAAAACTTGCCGCCGACCCGCGTCGCGAGACGCTCACACCGCCAGGATAGCCATTAACACTAATGGAATATAAGACTTCTGTTGGTGTTCCTAACGGTTATTGTACTCCACCGGATGCGGTTTTTCCTGCTTGAGCGCGGTTTTCACCAGCGTCCGGCGGCGGGAACCGATCGGGACGTAGCGGTAAGTCTCTTCGGCAAAGGAAGATAGGTTAGCGACGGTCGGCTGTGGGGCGGGTGCCGGTCTTAGGCTGTGTACCGGCGGAGGTTCTCCAGGCCGATGCGCAGGGCCTCGAGGTTGTCCTCCATGCCCTCGAATTCGATCGAGAGCGGCCCGGCGTAGCCGGCGGCCTTGAGCACCCGGATGCACCCGACGACGTCGATATCGCCGTGGCCGATGATCGACCCGCGCAAGTAGTTGCCTCCACGGGACTTAAACCACCCAGCCCCCGGATCGGGCCACTGGGAGGCGAGTTTCATGTGGAAGTCTTTGGCGTGGACGTGGAAGGCGTAAGGGGCCATGCGGGTCACGGCTGAGAGGCTGTCCTCGTCGGCGCAGGCGAAGTTGCCGATATCGACCAGCGAACCGAAGTTGGGGTGATCGACCGCTTTGACCAGTCGTTCGCAGCGGTCGCTGTCTTGGGCGAAGAAGCCGTGGTTTTCGACGGTGGTCTTGACGCCCAGGTCGGCTGCGAACGCGGCGACCGCTCGGCAGCCCTCAGCCAGGATAGGCAGCGCAGCGGCAAAATCCGTGGACCCCTTGTGGCCTTCGGGAAAACCGCGGGTCGCGTCGTGGCGCATCGTCGGCACGCCGAGCGCGGCGGCCACCTTGACCTCGCCCTTGAGGCGCTCGGCCTCAGCCTGCCACGACGAGGCATGGAGGAAGTCCGCTCCGATGGTGTAGCTGTAGATCGGCAGGCCGCGGCGGGCGCAGGCCTCGCGGACCTTCTTGGCAAAGCCAAGGATCTCGGGCGAGTCGGCGGGCAATCCCAATCCGGAAAACTCGATCCCGTCAAAGCCCAGCTCGGCCGTCTTGTCGATGACGCCGAAGTAGTCGAGCCGTTTCTCGCTCAGATAGCGATGATAGCTGTAGGAACTGACGCCGATTTTCATGGCACAGCCTTTCAATGGAGTGCGGATGGATCAGATGGAGATCGCGACTTCCTTGCCCTTCTGGCCCGAGGCGTAGACCGCGTCGATCAGCTTCATCACGGTCAGGCCCTCGCGGCCGGTGGCGGCGGGCGGTGTCTCGCCGCGGCAGGCGGCCACGAACGAGCGGGCCTGAAGCTGGAAGCGGTCGTCGTCCTTGGTCTGCGGGGCGATGTCGGCGATGTTCCGGTTGAACTCGGTGTAGAGCCTCAGCGGCTTGCCGTCAAACAGGCGAGCGCCGCCCTTGTCGCCGAGGATCTCGATGGAATTGCCCTCATCGGTGTTGGCCGCCCAGGAAATGTTGAACTCCATGCTCGCTTGGTCGCCATAGCGGACGAAACCGGTGGCGAAGTCCTCGACGTCGAAGGTGCCCTTGTAGTCCGGCGGACCGGCCCACATGCCCACGTAGTTGTAGTTCTTCATGTCGCAGCCGAACTTGGCGTACGTCATGGCGGAGACGCTCGTGGGCTTCCACAGCTCGCTCATGAACATCGAGATATCGAAGTAGTGGACGCCGATGTCGATCAGCGGCCCGCCGCCGGAACGGCTCTTGGTGGTGAACCAGCCGCCCATGCCCGGGATCCCGCGGCGGCGAAGAAGCGTGACCCGCATGTGATAGACCTGTCCGAGCACGCCGTCCCGGACGTACTGCCGGACGAGCTGGGCCTCAGCCGCCTGGCGGTAGACCATGCCGATCTGGAGCACCTTGCCGCTTTTGTCGGCGGCGTCCACGATCTGCTGGGCCTCCCTGGCGTTCAGGGCCATCGGCTTTTCCAGGAACACGTGCTTGCCCGCCTTCAGGGCGCCGGTCGCCATCTCGCGATGCAGGTTGTTCCACGTGCAGACCAGCACGGCATCAACGTCGGCCTTCAGCAGGTCGCGATAGTCGGTGAAGCGATCCTTGACGCCGAGCCGGTCGCCGACGGAATCCATCCGCTCCGGAACGATGTCGCACAGGGCGGTCACCTCGGCCCGGTCGGCCGCGCCCGCCTGGTAGGCGTTCAGGTGAACATTGCCGATCGTGCCAATCCCGATAACGCCGAGCTTCAGCTTGCCTGCCATGGCCGTTTCCTTATTTGCACTTCACAATAATGCGCCAGTACGAAGGAGCGTTTTATAATGCCTCGGCCGCGGCAAGACAAGTCATTTTGACGGGCGGATCGTCTTGGCGGAGCCTCATGCCTTGAGAACAGCGGCAAGGGCCTCGCGAAGGGTGGGATAGCGAAACTGATAGCCGGCGGCGGCGAGCTTCTCGGGCACAGCGGCCTGGCCGGCCAGCACGGCCTCGGCCATCTCGCCCATGGCCACCCGCACCGCCGGCGAAGGGACTCTCATCCAGACCGGGCGATCGAGCACCTCGCCGAGCGTGTGGGCGAAGCGGCGCATGGTGACCGGCTCGGGAGCGGTCACGTTGACCGGTCCGGAGATGTCCGCATGGTCGAGTGCGAAGGCGACGATGCCGGCCACGTCCTCGCGATGGATCCACGGAATCCACTGATCTCCCGAACCGACAACCCCGCCCAAAAAGGCTCGAAAAACCGGCAGCATGCGGCTGAGGAACTCGTCGTCGCGGCCGATGACCGGTCCGGTGCGGGAAATCATCAGCCGCACCCCATACGCCTCGACGCGACGGGCCTCGTCCTCCCAGCCCCGGCAGACGTAGGCCAGAAACCCGCCGCCCGACGGGTGCGACTCGGTGACCCGCCCGCCCCGAACATCACCGTAGTAGCCGGTGGCGGAGGCGCTGATCATCAGGGCGGGCTTGCGGTCGGCCTGGGCGATCGCCTCGACCAGGGCGCGGGTGGGCTGAAGGCGGCTGTTGAGCAACTCAGCCTTGCGCCGCGGCGACCATCGACCAGCGATGACCGACTCGCCGGTGTAGTTGATGACCGCGTCCGCCCCGCTCACGCAACGCTGCCACGGGCCGCCGCTGCGGCCGTCCCAGCCTTCGACCTCGATCGATTCGCCCGCCGGCGGCCTGACCCGTTCCGGACGGCGCGTCAACAGCACGACGTGATGCCCGTCACGCAGCAGCCGCAGCTTGACCGCGCTGCCGATAAAACCCGTTCCACCGGCCAAAACGATCTTCATGACCCGCCCCCCCGAAAGTGATCCGGGTATCCTCCATCACGTATTGAGTCTCCAAATCGCGATGTTCAGCCAACTCGCGAAGGCCACCCACCCGGCATACGGCAGCAGCAGCACGGCGGCGATGACCGACCGGGGCCAGATCAGGATAACCAAAGCCGCAACCGTCGCCAACAGCAGAATAATTTCCACCACCGAGCCGGCGAGCCAGTGCTGAACGAAGAACAGGTAGCTCCAGAAGGCGTTGAGAAACGCGTTGACCAGAAAAATCGCGACGATCGCCCGAAATCGCGAATCGTGCGGCGTGCCGTTCCAGACGATCAAAGCCGATGCGGTGGTCAGAATGTAGATCACGCCCCAGACCAAGCCGATCACCGCTCCCGAAGGCGTAGAGGCCGGCAGCCGCAGCGTGCGGTACCACTCCATCCCGGCCTCGGTGAACTCAGAGCCCATCGACGCGACGATGATCGTGATCAGCGGAATGACGATGTAGTTGAGCTTCACGATTCACCCCCCTCTTTCACCGCGGCGCAGCCATCGGCGATGTTACGCCAGTCGCGACAGAACGTCCTGAAGCTGCACGACCGCGGCCTTGAGTTCCTCCTCCGTCCGTTTGCGCTCGATAACGTAGCCAAGCTGGTCGGCGATGGCCGTGGCCAGACTCTGCTCCTCCTTGAGGAACGGTCCCTGGTCGGCTTCGGGTTGCTCGCGGACATACCCGACCTCAAGCCGCCCGATGACCCGCTGGTCCGATCCGATGGGCGCGCTGAGCGTCCAGGGCGTCTCGGCGAAGTTGACCGTCCGGTACTCGCGGCCGTCCGCCACGATCCGGGCGCAGGCGGCGTCCGGATACCGCCACGCCGACGGGATCAGGTCCACCGTCTTCTGGAGCACCTCGGCCAGCGACAGGCCGGGCTTTTCCACCACGTTGAAAACGGCGTAGAGGCAGTTGAGCTCGCGCACCAGTTCCCGCAGCGACTTCTCCACCCGCTTTCGCTCGCTGACGTCGACGCAGGAGACCATCATGCAAACCGCCTTCTCGCGCTCGTCGACGACCGCGCTGGCCGCAAGCTGCACGTCGAAACGCGACCCGTCCTGGCGGATCGCGACCAGTTCGCCGAACCAGTCGCGGCCCTTCTGGACCGCCCGGACCGCCTCGATCGCCTTCGGCTGGGTCTCCCAGAACTGCGAGACCGAGCGGCTGAGCACCTCCTCTTCAAGCCGATATCCCAACATCTTCAGGAACGCGGCGTTGGCGTAGGTGAGCCGACCGTCGAGGCCGACGATCGCGATCCCGCTGATCGACGAGGCGATCGCGCTGTCCTTGATCCGCATCGCCGCCTCCGCCTTCTTGCGCTCGGAGATATCGCGGGCGATCGAAAGCACCACCGGCTCATCGTGCAGCTCGAAGAGGTGGGCGTTGATCTCGACGGGAATGCGCCGCCCGTCCCTGCCCACGTGCACCGTCTCGAACAGCACGTGCCGCGTTTCGTGCAGTTCGGCCATCACCTCCGGCAAAGCGGCCAGGCTCTCCGGATCGTTGATGTTGGCCGGGGTCAGCTTCGCCAACTCGTCCCGCGAATAGCCCAGACGCCGGCACGCGACGTCGTTGACCTCGATGAACTTGCCCGGCATGCCGTCCTTCTTGACCCCGTGCAGGTACGCCGCGTCGTCGATGCTGTTGAACAGCACGCGGTAGCGCTGCTCGCTTTCCCGCAGGCGGACCTCAGCCGTCCGGCGCTCGGTCACGTCGCGGAACACGACCACAACCCCCTGCACGCCGCCCTCCTCGTCCGCAATGGGCGCCGCGCTGTCGTCGATGGGCAGGCGGTGGCCGTCCTTGGCGACCAGAAGCACATCGCCCGCCCGAAGCTGGCGGACCCCGCCATGCTCAAGAATCTGCGCCGCGTAGCCGTCGACCGGTTCGAGCGTCCGCTCGTCGACCAGGCGGAACACCTGGTTGAGCGCCTGGCCCTCCGCCTCCTGCTGGGTCCGTCCGGTCAGCTCCTCAGCCACCGGATTCATGAACGCCACGCGACCGCGCGAATCCGTCGAGATGACAGCGTCGCCGATGCTCCGCAGCGTGGTCGAAAGCCACTGCTCGCGCTCCCGAATCCGCCGCTCCATCGCGTGCTTGTAGAGGGCGACCTCGATGTTGGTCTCCAGCTCGCGCTCTTCAAACGGCTTGAGGATGTAGCCGAAGGCCTCCGTCACCTTGGCCCGGCTGAGGGTCTCGCGATCCGAATAGGCCGTCAGGTAGACCACCGGCAGGCCGGCCCGGCGGCGGATTTGCTCGGCCGCCTGAATCCCGTCCATGTCCCCCTTGAGCATGATGTCCATCAGCACCAGGTCGACGTTCCCGTCCAGGGCCTTCTCGACCGCGTCGCGTCCGGTGGCCGCCACCGCCGGAACGGCATACCCCAGCCGCTCCAGGCGTTGCTTGAGGTCCTTGGCGACGATCTTCTCGTCCTCGACCACCAGTATCCGTGCATCCGTCATAAACACCCCCTTGACGACGGCCGCTCACGGCCCCGGTCCCGGCTGATCGCCATCATCCGCATCCATGCCGAGGGCCGCACCCGCCCTTCCATCGGCGGGCCGACCCGTTCGGCTCTCAGTCGGCCGGAATCGTGAAACAGAACGCGGCGCCCTTCCCCGGCGCCGACCGGACCCACATGCTCCCGCCGTGACGCTCGATGATCTTCTTGCAGATCGCCAGGCCCACGCCCGTTCCCTGTTGAGCGTCCTGGGCCCGCGCCCGGCCCAGCACGTCGAAGACGCGATCGGCCTGCGACGGGTCGATCCCGATCCCGTTGTCCTGAACCCGGAACAACCAGTAGTCCTCCTGGCGCCGGGCGTCCACGCGGACCGCCGGGACCTCCTGCGACCGGAACTTGATCGCGTTATCAATCAGATGCCGGAACACCAGCACCATGTGCGCCGGATCGGCCACCACCGTCGGCAGCACGCTGCGGGCCACCTTCGCGCCGGCCGCCTCGATTGCCGCGGCCAAACCGCCCAACGCCTCCGCAAAAACGACGTTGCAGTCCACCGGACGCAGGTCCAGACGCTTCGATCCGGCGTACAGATAGGCCCGCATGTCGCGAATCATCCGCTCCCGAACCGAGAACTCGCGGCGGTCCCGGCCGTGGCGGTCGAGGGCGGTGCGGATCGTGCGGCAAAGGCACTGCTCGTCGTAAGGCTTGAGCACGTAACCGTACGGTTTGCTCGCGTGGGCGCGATCCGCGGTCGCTTCGTCCCCGTGCGCGGTCAGATACACCACCGGAATGTCGAGGCTTCGATGGATCCGCTCCGCCGCCTCGATGCCGTCCATCTCGCCGTCCAGCACGATGTCCATCAGAACCAGATTCGGACGGTGCTCGCCGGCCAGGCGCACCGCGTCCTCGCCGCTGGCCGCGACGGCCGGCACGCAAAAGCCGCAGTCCTCCAGCCCCCTCTGGATGTCCTTGGCCACGATCAGTTCGTCCTCAACAACCAGAATTCGCGTTTCCACCATGCACCATCGCTCCTCGCCGCTTCGCCGGCGGCCGGCCTCGCCGCCGCCTCGAACCCGGTCACTTGGCTGGAATTGTAAAGTAGAACGTCGCGCCTTGTCCAGCCTCGGACTCGATCCACAGGTCGCCTCCGTGGTGCATCGCGATCTTCCTGCCAACGGCCAGACCGATGCCCAACTCCGGATGTTCCGGACGCCGCTTGGCGCCGGGAAAGATGGTAAACAGACCTTCAGCCGTCTGCGGGTCCAGCGTGGCACTCGAACACCGGACGGCGAACTGCCACTTGCCTTCCCGCCGTTCGGCCCCGACGCGAACCTCTCCGGGCCTCTCGCCGCCCAGGCGGATGCCCGCGTCGAGAAGATTTTCGAACAGCTTGACCATCAGTTCGCGGTCGGCCATGACGGTCGGCAGTTCCTCCGCGACCATCGGCGTCCCGCGCCGGCGGATCGTCTCGCCCAGCCGCGACTGAGCCTCGGCCAGAACGGACCCGGTGTCGGTCGGCCCGAAGCTGCGGCGGCTGACGCCGACCCGCAGGTAGACAAACAGGTCGTGCAGCAGCCGCTCGGTGTACTCGGTGTCGGCGACGGCCGACGCCAGCGCCCCGCGAATGTCCGGGCTGACCGCCTCCTGCGAGATCGTGGCCTCCAGCCGATCCTCGACGGACTCCAGCAGCCGGTCCAGTTCGCCCGCCGCCAGTTGCGTGACGCGGTCGAGTTCCTCGCCCGACTGGCCCAGCTCACGCTCGGCCTTGAGCAGACGCTCCTTGACCCACTCGTGCTCGATCACGTTGCCCAGCAGCACCGACACCGCGTTGATCAGGCTGCGCTCCTCCTTGAGGAAGGGCCCTTCGTAGCTCTCCGGCCGCTCCTCCAGGTAGCAGACCTCCAGCGTCCCGACCCGCTCCTGATGGACGCGGATCTCCGCCTCCTGACGCCAGCGGGTCTGGCGGAAGTTCTCCGTCTCGTAGCTCCGGCCGTCCAGCACCACCCTCGCGCAGGTGATGGTCGGATACTGCCAGGCGAACGACATGGTGTCCACGATCCGACGCAGCATCTCATCCAGCGGCGTGTCGGGCCGCTTGATGATCCGGAAGATCGTGTAGAAGCAGTTGAGCTCCTTGATCCGCTTGCGAAGGTACTCGGCGTGCTGCCGAAGAACGTGCTCGGCCAGGCGGCGCTCCGTGATGTCGCGAAGCACCAGGACGATCCCGATCACCTCGCCGCGGTCGTCCTTGATCGGAGCCGCGGAGTGGTCGATCGGCGTCTCCGCCCCGTCCTTCGAAATCAGCACCGTGTGGTCAGTCTCGACGCTGATGCGGTCCGACTCCTCGAGCACCTTGCTCACCGGATTCGGCAGGTGCGTCCGCGTCTCCTCGTCCACCATGTCGAGGACGTCCATCAGGCTCTGACCCAGAGCGTCGCGGGCCGCCCATCCGGTCAGGGCTTCTGCCACCGGATTCATGAAGCTGACCAGGCCCCGCGTGTCGGTGGCGATCACGCCGTCGCCGATGCTCCGCAACGTCGTCGAAAGCCACTCCTCGCTCTCCCGCAGCTTGTTCTCCATCTTGTGCTTGTACAGGGCGATCTCGATGGTCGTGCGCAGCTCCCGCTCCTCGAACGGCTTGAGGATGTAGCCGAACGGCTCGGTGACCTTGGCCCGGCGAAGCGTCTCGTCGTCCGCGTAGGCCGTCAGGTAGATCACCGGGATGCGCAGCTTGTCCCGGATCCGCTCGGCCGCGGTCACGCCGTCGATCGGACCCTGGAGCATGATGTCCATCAACACCAGGTCCGAGCGGGTCTGCTCGGCCTTGTCGACCGCCTCCTCGCCGCTGGCCACCACCGCCGGAACCGTGTAGCCCATCGTCTTGAGCCGGTCCTCGATGTCGCGGGCCACGATGCTTTCGTCCTCGACGACGAGTATCTGTGCGTGAGACATGATCCAAACTCCTTTTCTATTCTCCCTTCGGGAACACGATCGTGAACCGCGTCCCCCCGTCCCGTTCCAGTTCCACCGTCCCGTCCAACTGGTCGGTCAGCGTGGTGACCAGCTGGAGGCCCAGCGACTCCGTCTTGCGGAAATCGAGATCGGCGGGTATGCCCGTCCCGTTGTCGCTCACGACGAGCCGGTACTCCCGCTCGGCTGGATGCAGGTCGATCCGAATCTCCCCCCGCCGCCCGTCCGGAAACGCGTGCTTCAACGCGTTGGTCACCAGCTCGTTGATGATGATGCCGCACGGAATGGCGGTGTCGATCGGCAGCGCGACGCCCTCGACGTGGACCCGCAGATCGACGCCCGCCCGCCGCGTCCCGTACGACCGCACCAGGTGGCTGGCCAGACTCTGAACGTACTCGGCAAAATCCACCCGGGCCAGATCCTTCGAGCGGTAGAGCTTCTCGTGGATCAGCACCATCGAGCGGATGCGATTCTGACTCTCGCGGAAAACGTCCAGGGCCCGCTCGTCCTGGATGTACCGCGACTGGAGGTTCAGCAGGCTCGAGATGATCTGCAGGTTGTTCTTGACCCGGTGGTGAATCTCGCGGAGCAGCACCTCCTTTTCCTGGAGCGACGCCTTGATCTGCTCCTCCGCCCGCTTGGCCTCGGTCACGTCGGAGATGAAGCCTTCGATGGCTGAAAGGCCGCCGTCGGCCGCGAAGACTCCCCGCCCCTTCTCCCACACCCACCGCTCCCGCCCGGAAGCGGTGTGGATGCGGTAGACGAGCTGGAACGCCCGCCGCTCAGCCAGCGCCTCCTGCACCGACGTCCAGACCATCTCGCGGTCGTCGTCGTGAACCAGGTCGCCGTAGGAAACCGTCCGGTTGGCGCCGGAAAGCACCGACGAGTGGTATCCGGTCAGATCGTAACACCCCTCGCTGACAAACAGCATCGCCCATCGCGGATCGTTGAGGCAGCGGTACGCCATGCCGGGCAGGTTGCTCATCAGGGTCGAAAGCGTCCGCTCGCTCTCCCGCAGGGCCTCCTCCGCCTCGCGGCGTTCGCGACGCACTCGCGCCTCGCGCAGCTCGCGCTCGACGGCGGGAGCCAACCGGGTCAGGTTGTGCTTCATGATGTAGTCGTGAGCGCCGGCCCGCATCGCCTCCACCGCCGTCTCTTCGCCGATCGCCCCGGAAACAATGATGAACGGCAGGTCCAGCCCGCGCTCCCTCATCAACGCCAGGGCCTTCGGCGCACTGAACCGCGGCAGGGAGTAATCGGCGATCACCGCGTCCCACTCCCGCTCGTCCAGGGCGCGGTGCATGGCCTCCGCCGTCTCGACCCGCGTCGTGATCAACTCGTACCCGGCCGCCGTGAGCTGATAACCCACCAGCGTCGCGTCGTCTTCCGAGTCCTCAACGATCAATGCCCGCAGCGGCTCGGCCATCACGCGCTCCTGACTCTCGGCGGCGGCTCGCTGATCCGCAGCCAGTAGGTTCCCAATTGCTTGACCGCCTCGGTGAACTCCACAAAGTCCACCGGCTTGCGCACATAGCTGTTGGCCCCGGAAGAGTAGCTGTTCTGAATGTCCTGCTGTTCCCGCGACGAGGTCAGCACCACCACCGGAATGCAGCGCATCCGATCGTCCCGGCGCATCTCCTTGAGCACCTCGATGCCGCCCAGCTTCGGCAGTTTCAGGTCCAGCAGCACCATGACCGGCGTCTGCGACACGTCGCGACCGGCGTACGGCCCGCGGCAGAACAGGTAGTCCAGCGCCTCCGCCCCGTCCCGAACCACCACCACGTTCCCATTGACCCCGCTCTTGTCCAAAGCTCGGAGCGTCAACGCCTCATCGTCGGGATTGTCTTCCACCAGCAGAATGCTCTTCGTGTCCATGTCCACCCTCTGATGTGATTTCCACCGACATTCCACAACATCAGCCTACGCCTCGTCCGCCTACAGCGATGGCGGTCCCTTTGTTGGCTGATCCCACCCTGTTTTGACACAAACACTCCACATTCCGGCACAATCGGAGGTCCGTAGGGCCGGAACTCTTCCCCCGTCAATCGGCTCAATCTAACTTCAAATTCTAGCGTTGCCCATACGCCCTGTCCAGCCAAGTCCCTAACGGCACGTCCAGCCGTTGGGCCATATGCCCCCTGATTCACTACTTTATAGCAAGTCGATCGGCCTCTCAACAAAAACTCTGTCTGCCCCACCAGACCGTCAAGCGCAGCCGCCCTAAACCGCGTCAGCCGTGATGGTCATATCTGTGGAAAGAACCTGACCCGAAGCCAGCACCGAGCACTGCCCAAGCCGCTGGGCCTCCATAACCAAAAGCGGCATGGCTGTGCACGGCTCCAGCACGGCCACGACATGCCCATCCAGCCCGCCGTAAGAGGCGAAATAGCAGACATATGGAAAAACTCGCGGATCGAACCGGATCTCCACCCGCCGACGCCCATCGCCGCTGCGCCAGCCGACCCGCCCTTCCCGCAACTCGTAGAGAAACAGAAAGTCGGTCGTCCCGTCCGGCTGGGGAATCATGTCGGCTCGTTGGCCGTTAACCTCAGGCCAGTCAAAAGGTTCAGCGGTTTTGCCGCGTGCCCACGCCACGTCCGCCGCCACCGCCCTGCCGGCTGGGCAATCGATCCGGTCGCCGGGTTCGATCGCCAGGGCCGCGTGCAGCTTCCACAAAAATGCCCGCGATGCGCCGGAAGTATTGGTGATAGCATAGTTTAGATGCACCGCCGGCCCGTCGCGATCCAGGCGCATCTCACGCCGGTAGCGCAACCCCGAAAGCGGCAGAAGCCCTTCCAGCACAAGGGTTTGCCCGTCGAACCGGTGTCCCAGCGGCGTCGGCCACAACTCCCCATGATCGGGATACCCAATTCCATCCACCGTCTCCGGAATATCTACGGGGATGATCTCGTCGATCCCGCCGTAAAAGTTGGGATCATACGTATTACCGGGCTCTGCGCGGGCGAGCCGCAGCCGAGGATTGTGCCAGAGGAATTGATGCGCGGAGGGTTTGTGGGTCAGGTTGACGATCCGCCCCCCGATCGACGGGGCCACGTCCACGGCCAGATGGTCGCTTTCGAGCCGCACCAGCGGCACATCGCCCGCCGCATGTTCCTGCCGGGCGGTCATTCCGGTTCGATCGCGAAGAAGCCCGCGGTGTAGGTCCGAGGCAAGGTCACCTCCAGACCCTCGCGGGCCAGTTGGCCGCCGGTTCGCTGGGCGACCAGGGCGCCCTCGTCATCGACTACTCTATAATTGATGCTTTCGTCCAGACCTTCGAGGCGGAATGTCCGACTCTCGGAGAGGTCGTGGAGGCGGTAGACAAACAGCAGACTCGCCGGATTGTCCGGATGGGCCAGGCGCAAGGCCGACCAGCCGCTGCGATTCTCTTTAAGCTCGGGCGGGGTCAGCAGATGTGCGACCGAACCGGCGATGAATCGCCGCCAGCGTTTGAAGATCGCCACGTGATGGGCCAGGCGCTTGCGGTGGGTTTCGGTCAAGCCGGCCAGATCGCCGGTAAAGCCCACCATGCCGGACAGGCAGACCCGCGCGACGAAGTCGAGGTCGGCGGTCTCGGAGCGGTCCCAAGTGGCGCCGCTGGGAACCACCACCTTGTCCACATCCTGTTCAGGCGGCACGCCGTAGGTGGGCACGGACTTGCCGATGGACCGCAGGGCCGCCCATTTGCCCAGCCGGCCCGGAGGCAGGCGCAGCAAGGCACCCTCGTTGATCCGCAACACGTCGACCGGGTTGACGGTATCGGAGAGGAAATGGCTGTCGAAGTGGCGGAGGGTCTCGATGTCCAGTCGCATGGCCCCGCTGGCGCAGTTCTCGAAGAAGGTCTCGGGGCATTCGGCCCGGACTTGATCGAGAACGCCGTACCAGTGTCGGTAGTAGGTCCAGAACTCGGCCCCGGTGCGGTCGCGCCCCATGTGGAAATTGAAATCCACCTTCATCCACGCCAGTTGATAGGTCTTGACGAGGCGGACGATTTCGGAGCGAATGTACTGGCGGGCTTCGGGCTTTCTTAAGTCCAGCCGATAGTGGTCGCCTTCGCCGGGCAGAAACCACTCGGGATGTTCGGTGCGCACCGGCACCGACGGACAGAAACGTTCGGGCTCCATCCAGATGCCAAAGCCCAGACCCGCGCGGCGGACCTCGTCGGCAAACTCCTTCATCCGGCCGCGGAAGGCCTTGGCCCGGTTCTCCCGCCAGTCGCCGGTCTGGCTATGCCACGACGTGTCCTCCGCTCCGTACCATCCGGCGTCAATCGTGAAGACCTCACAGCCGATTTCCGCGGCGGCGGCAAGCTGCCCGCGCAGATCCTCGACGTTGAGGTTGTCGAACTGATAGAACCATGTGTTGTAGACGACAGGGGCTTCGGGCTTGGCGCCGGGGCAACACCGGCCCAACAGATACCGATGGAGGTCCGGAGCGGCCTGGTGGACCGGACCGGCGCCGATCGGCTGAAGGATGATCTCCGGAAGCTCGATCCGCTCGCCGGCCGCCAGTTCCAAAGCCAGGTTCTGATCCGAGAGGCCCAATTCGACCACCGCAAAGGGAATCGAATCATTCCAGTGAGTGCGGGCGGCAACCTCAATGGTCCAGTTGCCGATCGGCAGGACGTGGAAACCGACCGCGCGGTCGCCGATCCGGCGAAGCACGGCAAACGGGCTGCTGCCCTGCGTGGTCCGGCCCTGTTCGCACCAGAACCGCACCGAGCCGTGGTTCAACTCGCGCCAGTGCCCCTGGTTCTCATTGCACCACCGGCTGTCCTGGCCGTAGACCTCATAGCGGCCGGGCGTGAAGGGAAACCGGGCCAGGCAGCGCTGGATGGTCACGGGTTTTTGGCCGACGTTGACCACCGTATCTTGCCGATGGCAGACGCCCGTTTCGGCGTCGAACGCCCAGAGGCTCTCGATGCGAAGCGAAGGCCCAGCCGTCCAGACCAGCCGGGCCTGTGCCTCGTCAAATCGGTGCTCGACCGGCGTCAGATCGCCGCCTTGAAAGACGCCTTCATCCGTCCGCACGGAGAGCAGCCCTCGGGCCGCTGATGGCCCTTCATCGCGGCTGCAATAACCGGCGGTCAAGCCGTAGACGTCCTTGAGGTACACGCGTCCGTCGGCCTCGCCGAAGACGAGGCCGCGGTCGCCCGAACCAAACCGATGCTCGTTCACGGACTAGCCTCCAATCAGGCGATTGAGGATGTACAGGTCGAGTTCTTCGTAGTCGCGGTCGCCGATCATCTTGGCCATCTTCTTGTCGTCCAGGCCGCGGCTGATCTTCAGAAGCTTCATGAATATCTCGCGACTGTTGCGCAGGTGCTTGGTCGCGGGCGACTTCTGGGTTCGCATGGCCTTGATGTCGAGGCCGACGAACTCACCGTTGCGGCCGTAGTCGTACCTGTCGAGCATGCGGACCTGGTTGAACGCCCGTCGCAGATCGACCGAGCCGAAGGTCTTGTCCTGGTCGAACTTCAAGCCGTTCTGGTCGTTCAGGTGCACGGTCCAGAGCTTGTCGAAGGCGAGGGCGAAGCCCATCTCGTCGGACGGATCGAGCCCGGCGAGGATGGCGTGGGCGCTTTCGATGTTGATGCCGACCCGCGCCGGATCGACGGTCAGTTGGGCCAGGGCCAGGGCGTGGCCGGTGGTCGGGATGTAGGCCTGGTCCATCGGCTCGTTGGGCTTGGGCTCGATGGCGATGCGGATGCCCTTGTCGTATTCGAGCATCTCGTTGATGGCCTGGACGAGGTGGCCGACGGCGGCGCGGCTGTCTTTCGATTCGCGGATGTAGGTTCCTTCGCGGGCCAGCCACAGGACGATCAACTTGGTCTCCAGGGCGTTGGCGATATCGACGGCGATCAGGCTCCGCTCGCGGGCGTACTGACGGTTCTTGGCGCTGTTGGCGGTATAGCCGCCGTCGATGGTGCGCGGGTCTTCCCACAGCCGCGGGGCGACGAACTCAGCCTTCAGGCCGTGCTGGTCGAGCCGGCGTTTGACGCCCTTGGCCTGCTTGACGATCTGGTCGGCCGTCAGGTCGTTAAGGTCCGGAACCGCGTCGTCGTCGTGGAACTGGACGCCCTCGAAGCCCAACTCGCGGTACATCGAGAGCTTCTTGTTGAACGGGATGCTCTTGCGGACGGTCGGACCGAACGGGTCGGCGCCTTCGTGGATGTTCCAGGGGCCGAATGAGAAACGGAATTTTCCTGCCATGACTATCCTCCAGTTTGCAGTGACACGATTGCGGACACAATCCCCAAAACAACTGGGCGTAATCGCCGGCTAAAGCCGCGATCAGTTTACGCGCTTCGCCACCCCCAGTCCATTCGTTTCGCATATTCCTCGGCGATCGACCGCATCCGGCGGTAGAGCCCGGCGGCGTCGGCGTCGGACGTCACGCACAGGGCGGGAATCACGATCACGTCCGGCGCCATCAGCTCCATGACGCGGCGGTATTCCTCGACGGCGAGGTCCGGCTGCGATGGAAACTCGCCGAGGTAGACCATCGCCCGTTTGCGGCAGACGTCCTTGATCTTTGGCAGATCGCTGCGGCTGTAGGTGTAGCTCAGGTCGATCGCGCGGATCGGCGGCGTATGTTCGAGGTACGGGGCCAGGCACGGGTTGGGTCCGCAGTTGTGCAGCCCGCCGCCACCGTATTGTGCGAAGACCATGTTGTGATACGGGATGGAGAATTGCCGGTAGGCGGCGGGCGAGATGTTGGCGCTGATGTCGTCGGAGACGTGGCCCTTGCGGCCCTCGGGAAACCAGTAGTCGGGAAAGTCGGTGGTGGTGATGCGGTCCTCGCCACCCGCGGCTTGGATCTGCCGGTCGATGGTGGCGATGAACAACTCCTGGATCTTGCCGAGCAGGCATTCGAGGGCCCGCGGCTCGTCGATCAGGGCCAGGTACAGCATCTCGGCTCCGAGCAGGTCGTTGGCGACGTTGAGGCCGCCGGCCATATCGAGCAGCGAAACGGCGATCAGGCCCTCGCCGGCCTCGGCGAAGCGGCGGACGCGGTCGATGCCCCCGGCGAGTTGGCCGGCGTCCGGCGGCGGTGCGGGCAGATCGGCGATCGCGTCGAGGTCCGTGATGGGCGGAACCTTGATGCCGCAGGTCTGATTCGGATCGTCACCCCAGTAGAGATCGGCGCCGAAGGCGGTGGCCAGGCACGAGCAGCCGACGTCGGGCCGGATGGCGGGAATCACGTCGCCGTTTGGAATGGCCTTCCAGGTCAACTCGACGGTGCGAAGGGCTGCAGCGAGCTGCTTGTCGCCGTCGAGGAACTGCTCGCGGATCGACGGACCGGGTGAGGAATCCACGACGTTGACGAGCACGGGCAGATGATCGACGGGCCGGCCCGCCCACAGGTCGCGGACGAGCTGCTTGCGCCGTTCGATTTCATTCCGGTCAAGGCCGATGTGTGCGATCCGAGTCATGCGCGCCGTCCGCTACGAGCCAAAGCCCTTGATGATCTCGACCAGCTTCGCCGAGCGAGTCTTATCGAGCGGGTTCTCAGCCGTCCCGCCCAGCCTGGCCGCCAGTTCCCCGGCCAGCGCGTAGGTGTCCTTACCGCCCTGGGCCTGCCAGGCGGCCAGCGGACCGCGAATCGAAACGCGCGGGGGCAGGTACTCGTTGGAGCGGAGCCATTCGAGCGTGTGCTCCGCCGTCAGGTAGTCGCCGCGTGGGCCGATCTGTTTGATCACGTCGCGGGCGACCGTCTGGTCGGTCACGCTCACGCCGTCGGCGATGCGCCTGGACATGGCGGAGATTTCCTCATCCATGACGAGCTGCTCGTGGCTGCACGTCATGCCGGTGGCGAACATGCCGCAGTTGACGATCAGGTCGTTGCCCGCGGCCACCGAGCAGAAGGTGGAGAAGGTCTTTTCCCAGGCGTTCTGCTCGTCATGGGCGTGGTTGTCGGAGTTCGGCGCGGTGGTGTGGGTCGGCGTCTTGTAGAACCGCCCGAGCTGAGCGCCGGCGATTCGGCAGATGGTGGTCTCGGTCGAGCCGACCAGGGCCGCCCCGGTCCGCATGTCGGTGGTGGTCCACGAGTTGGCGTACATCACCTTGGCCCCGGGCCGGAGCATCTGGATCATCACGAGACCCGAGACGCACTCGATGTTGTTGACGGTCAGCAGACCGGCCAGCGTGTACGGGGCGGAGACGCCGGCGTTCGGCTCGGGCAGGATGGCCAGCGGCACGTTGGTGGTCAGCGTGTCGCGGATCGCCTCGATCACGCCGCCTTCCCAGTACAGCGGGCTGGTCGGCGAGAGCTGGCTGATCGCGTAGACCTGGTTCTCGAAGTCGCCCGCGAACGCGGCGCGGGCCAGTTCGATGATCGCCCGGTTGACCTTGCGGTTGTCGGTGGAGAAGTAGACCGGCTTGCGGCTGTTCTCGATCACCGCGCGGACGCCGTAGAGGAGGCTGGCCTCCGGGTCGGGCACGTCCTGCGGCATGACGGGAATGCCGATCATGTCGATGGTCTCGAGGCGGTCGCAGATGCGGGCGAAGGTTTCGACGTCGGCCACTGTCGATGGGCGCGTCCGGCCGGTCTTCGAGTCGACCCAGAAGACGGCGTTATGGCCGGCGGCGATCTTGGGCACGCCGTCGCCGAGAACGAACGCGGGCCGTCCTTCGCGGTCGAAGACCTCGAATTGCGAAGGAATGGCGGCCAGCGCGTCCTCGACGCAGCTTTGCGAGAACCGGGCGATGCCGGCTTGGCGATCGACCGTCACGCCTTTGCCGGCGAGAAAGTCGAGCATCTCACGGCTGTCGATCTTCACGCCGCAGTGGGCGAGGACGTCGATCGTCGCCTCGTGGATTTGGCGGACCTCCGAGTCGGATAGAACTCTGAGCGTCGATAGTTTCATGACTAAGTCGCCTCGATAGAAACTCCCATGTTGTCAGCGGCCGAACGCCCCGCTCCCTCACGGTCGCGGCGTTTTCCGGAAGCGTCAGCTTCGTCCCAGATACTGCCGGGTCTTCTTGAGCGATTCGACGTCGTCCATCGAGGGGGCGAATTCGAGGGCGAAGACGCCCTGGTAGCCGAGCTGTTCGATCCGATCGAGGACGAACGGGTAGTTGATCTCGCCCTTGAAGACTTCGTTGCGGCCGGGCACGCCGGCGGAGTGGAAGTGGCCGATCACGTCGATGTTGCGCTCGATGTGCTTGACCAGATCGCCGTCCATGATCTGCATGTGATAGCAGTCAAAGAGCATCTTCATCCGCGGCGAGTTGAGCTTGCGGCAGATCTCGGCGCCGAGGTCGCTGGAGCGGACGAAGTAACCGGCGTGGTCGTAGGTGGTGTTCAGCGGCTCCAGCAGCAGCGTGATCTGGGCGTTCTCCGCCATTTCGACGGTCGGCTTGAGGCCTTCGATCACCGAGTCGAGCATCTGCTGGTCGCTCAGCCCTTCGACCTCGTTGCCCGTGCAGACGATGGTGGCGCCGATGCCGGCCCGCTTGTTGAAGCCGAGGGTGAAGCGTGCCCGTTCGAGCCACTGATCGCGGTTGGCCGGGTTGGTCAGCCCGCCGCCCAGCGAACCGTCCGGCGCGCCGATCACGGTGTTGGTGATGCGCACCTTCGCGTCGGCCGCCAGCTTCGCCAGGTCTTCCGGCGCGCCCTGGAAGCTGCCGTCGACGAACCACATTTCCACGTTCTTGAAGCCCAGTTCCGCCGCCTTGGTCAGCCGCTGCTCGAACGGCAGCTTGGTCAGGGCCATTTCAATGCACAGTCCCAGTTCCATAGTCAACTCCCTTCACACGTGGTCGAATTGCCGTTCCATTCGTTTCGATCGCTGCGCGTCCGGCTCGAAGCAACCGACCCGCAGCCGGTCCACCTCAAGCTGAACGGTCAGTGGCCCGGGATTCGATCCGGGCCACCGCCGATTCCGATGCTCAGGCCGCCACCGCGGACGCTCCTATTTGAGCACCGCGTGCAGGACCTTGTTGACGCCTTCGGCGATCGCGTCGCAGTCCTGTTCGCTGTAGCCCCACTCGATGCCGAGCATGATCGACCGGGCGAGCAGGTCCAGCGTTTTGGGGCACATGTCTCGCGAGTACTTGGGCAGCTCATCGGCGGGCACCGCCGACCAGGGCAGCCCGTCGCCGGCCACCGATTTCCTGTCCAGGATGTGCTCCCAGTAGCTGTAGATGTGCCAGTCGCGGACCTTCGAGTCGTAAACGCCGCCCGCCGGCACGCCCTCGGCCTGCATGGCCGACAGCGCCTTCCTGGTCGTCTCGGCGTCGGGCAGGAACATGGTCAGGCAGATCGCGGTGTCGCCCGCCTCGTCGGTGATGCGGCGGAAGCTCAGGCCCGGAAGCTTGTCGATCGCGTCCTTGATCCGGCGCTTGGCCTTGCGATACCCAGCCAGCATCTGCTCGGCTTTGCGGATCTGGGCGATGGCGACCGCCCCTTCCAGCTCGCTCATGCGGTAGTTCTCGCCGCAGAACAGCTCGCCTTCCTTGCGCTCCTGGGCGAAACGATCCGGCCGCCAGCAGGCGGCGCAGTCGTGCCAACTCTGGGCGCGGGTGTAGAGCCACTGGTCGTCGGTGGTCACAAAGCCGCCCTCGCCGCTGACGATCACCTTGTAGTAGTCGAAGCTGAAGCAGCCCATAGTACCGATACTACCGAGCCGTTTGCCCTTGAAACTGCCGCCGCCGGCCTGGGCGACGTCCTCGATCACCGCGATGCCCTTGCGCTTGGCGACGTCCATGATGGCGTCCATCTGGGCCGGAGCGCCCCGCATGTGGACCGGCACGATGGCCTTGGTCCGCTTGGTGACGGCGGCTTCGATCTTGGCCGGGTCGAGGCAGAGGGTCTCGTCCACGTCGACGATCACCGGGATGGCGTTCGACGAGGCGACGGTCGCCGAGGTGGCGAAGAACGTGTAGGCGGGCACGATGACCTCGTCACCCGCCCCGATGCCCA
>JAAYCJ010000019.1 GCA_012729815.1 Phycisphaerae bacterium
CTGCCGCTAGGGAGTACGAGCGGGTGGGGAGGCTGGCCGAGGAAGGGTCGAAGCCATGCACGGGGGGCTGTGCGACGACTTTGACCAAACGGGAGGTCGGCTACTTCCCCACACGCTCGGACCCCACTTCCGGCGCCGAGGATGGGAGCCTGACAAGACGATGTCCTCAACGAGCCTACTATCTGCCGCTGCCGCAAGGGAGACTGCGCGAGCGGGGGGGATGGCCGAACAGAGCCGAAGGTCGGTATGGGGGTGCCGACATTTTGACTCAGCGGGAGGTCGGCTATCCCCCTCGTCGCCACCTGCTCTTGCGGCGAGGATGCGGCGATGGACAGACCTACTATCTGCCGCTGCCGCTGAGAGATTGAGCGAGTGGAAAGACGGTCAAGTGGCCGGAGTGACGGTGCGCGGGGCGCCTTGGGGACCGGCCCAAAGCAACGGGGATTGGCCGTCTTCCCCCCGCTTCCAGCGGGCGGAGAGAACAGAGAAGAAGCCAGGAGGAGCCGGGCGAAGGTTCCGAAATGACGGGTGGAAATGACCACGTGAATAAAGAGTCTCTGGTTCGCTGTCGAGAGGTGCGACAGGCGGGCGAGAGACGTTTTTGTTGCCTGACCGTCATGGAAGAGGGTTAACGGGAATGCGTGAACCGGGTTTGATCGAGGCCAACGTGTCAATGGGCGTGGACAGGCTAACGGATCGGGACCGGCCGATGGAACTGGAGAAGACCCATACGCCGGTCATCGAGGCGCCGGAGCGGGTGCGCAAGGGGGAGCCTTTTGCCTGTACGATTCGTCTGGGTGCGATTCCGCACGACGACAAGGGCTCGGAGCACTACGTGGAGTTGGTCGAACTGTTCGCGGATCGGCAGTACCTGACCCGCATCGAGTTCACGCCCCGCAGCGCCTGCCGGCAGATTGAGTTGACGCTTTGCCTGGATCGCGACGTCCGCGAACTGCGGGCCTACGAGCGGTGCAACCTTCACGGAACCTGGCTCGGCGCCCGAGGCATCACCGTGGTGGATTGACCGATCGGGCTGAGGGTCTCCGGGCGGATCTGGGACCAAGGTTCGACGAAAGGGGTCATTATGAAAGCCCGCGTGGATCCGGACACGTGTACCGGGTGCGAGTTGTGCCCGGAGATATGTCCTGAGGTATTTGAAATGACCGATGAAGGGGTGGCCCACGCCAAGGTGGAGACGGTGCCGCCGGAGCACGAGGACGCGGCGCGAGAAGCGGCTGAGAGCTGCCCCGTCGAAGCGATAGAGATTGAGGAATAACCGAAACGCGGTGCGGGTTTGGGGGGTCGCGCAGGGCGCGAAACCTTGTCACCGCACGGGGGTCGATCATACGATCGAGGTCGGCCGGTGCGATCATGATAGAGCCGGTGGTGGGGGCAGAGGGTAGACAGCCTTCTGCCCCTGCTCGCGTTATTCGGCACAGACGGTGAACGGAAAGGAGCATGACATGACGCGCCGGGAACGAGTGGCGAAGGTGAACGACCTGCGGGAGGGGGAGATGAGGGAGGTGACCGTCGGCGAGCGGCGCATCCTGCTGGCGCGGATCAACGGCGAGTACCGGGCGACCTCGGGCACGTGCAATCATCACGGGGCGCCTCTGGCCGAAGGCCTGTTGATCGGGCACCACGTGCGCTGTCCATGGCATCACAGCCGCTTCAATCTGCTCACCGGAGACCTGGAGGTCTCGCCCGCTCTCGACGCCCTGGCCGTCTTTGACGTCGGCATCGAAGGCGACGACGTGATGGTCGAACTGCCTGAGGGCGAGAGTCCCGAGCATCGCCACATGCCGATGGCCGAGTACGACCCGCAGGCCGATCCGCGGACGTTCGTGATTCTCGGCACCGGCTCGGCGGGCGGCGCAGCGGCTGAGATGCTCCGCCAGAAGGGCTTTCGCGGGCGCGTCATCATGGTCACGCACGAGAACTTTCTGCCCTACGACCGTCCGCCGCTGAGCAAGAATTATCTGCGAAGCTGGGAGGACACGTCGCCGCCGCTCCTGCGAGATGAGGAGTTCTACCGGGAATTCACGATCGACGTCAAGACCGGCCGGCGCGTGGTCCAGGTCGACACGACGGCCAAGGAAGTGATCTTTGAGGACAAGTCCTTCATCGGCTATGACCGGCTGCTGATCGCCACCGGCGGGGTCCCGCGGCAACTGGAGACTCCGGGAGTCGGCCTCAAGCGCATCTTCACCCTTCGGAGCCTCGCCGACTGCAACCGGATTCGCGAGACGATCCGGGAGTCACAGCGGGCGGTGGTGGTCGGGGCGAGCTTTATCGGCATGGAGACGGCGGCGTGCATGCGCGAACGAGGTCTGGAGGTCACGGTGGTCGCGCCGGACCGCGTGCCTTTCGAAAAGCAGTTGGGCGAGCCGATCGGCCGCATGTACCAGCAGCTTCACGAGGAAAAGGGCGTGACGTTCCGCCTCGGCCGGCAGGTCGCTCGGTTTGAGGGCGACGACCGCGTGCGAGCGGCGGTGCTGGATGACGGCGAGCGGCTCGAGGCCGACATGGTCGTCGTGGGGATCGGAGTACGGCCGGCCACCGAGTTCCTGCGAGGCGTCGATCGCAACGACGACGGCAGCGTCAACGTCGATGAGCATTTCCAGGTGATCAACGACGTTTACGCGGCGGGCGACGTGGCCTGTTTCCCCGACTGGCGGACGGGCGAACGCACGCGGATCGAGCACTGGTGCGTGGCGGAGGAACAGGGGCGGGTCGCCGCGAGCAACATGGCCGACGTCGAGGCTGAGTATCGCACCAGCCCGTTTTTCTGGACCAACCAGTACAGGGTCATCTTCCAGTACGTCGGCCACGCCGGCCGATGGGACGATATTGTCATCGATGGCGACGTGTCGCAGCGGACCTTCGTGGCGTGGTACATCAAGGACGGCCGCGTCCTGGCGGTCGGCGGCTGCAACGAGTCGATGAAAATCATGGCTGCGGCGGAGCTGATGCTGGTCGATCAACTGCCTTCGCCCGACGAGGCTCGGGCCGGAGTCGACCTCGTGGCGATGGCCCGGGACATTCGTGTTCACGCCTGATCGGCGCGATGCGCCATCGTTCGATCAGAGGCTGGTGCGTTCCTGGACATCCACCGTCACGTTGAAGTCCACCAGCAGGGCTGAGTGGTCGAAGGTGAAGATGATGCGGTCGCCGCAGCCGAAGTCGTCGCCGTCGCGGAGTACGTCGGTGCTGGTTTCCGGGCTGACGCCGACGACGACCCGCAGATCGGCGTCCTCGACGATGATGGCTTGAAGCTCGTCGCAGTCGCGGGAAAAGCTGGCCACCTCGCCCGGCTGCAGCGTCCGGTCGATCTGCTCACCGACTTCGGTCAGAGCATCCTCCGGGATGTTCTGCTCGTCGTCGATGAACAGCGTCACGTCGACGGGAAAGTCTGAGTTGTTGATCAGCGTGACGCTGGTGGTGGACGGCTGGAAAAAGTCGATGATCGCGCCGCATCCGGCGAAGACCGGCAGCAGAATCATCACAACGAAGAACGAAGAGAGCTGTTTCACGGCAGATCCCCCAAAAGACGTTTCATCATTCCCCTGTATCGGTTATCTTACCGGACAATTGTTACGGTGTAAAGGTGGTTTCATGAACGATCGTTCGAATGAAGCGTTGATCCGGGAGTGCAAGGCCAAGGCGGCAGAGGCGGCGGCGGACCTGGTGGTTGATGGGGCGGTGGTGGGGCTGGGTTCGGGCAGCACGCTGGCCATCGCCATCAAACACCTGGCCCAACGGTGCCGCGAAGGGCTGCGGATCACCGCCGCGGCCAGTTCGCTTCAGGCGCGGCTTCTCGCCGTCGAGTTGGGGATTCCCATGCTCGAAATCATGGACGTGTCGCGGGTGGACGTGACGCTGGACGGAGCCGACGAGATCGACGAGGCGGGCAATCTGATCAAGGGCGGCGGCGCCGCCCACACCACGGAAAAGGTGCTGGCGGCGATGGCGGACCGGTTCGTGGTGGTCGTCGATCAGAGCAAGTGCGTTCAGCGGCTCGGATCGCAGTTCCCGGTTCCCATCGAAGTGGTCGTCCCGGCCCTGGCGTCGGTGCGGCGGCGGCTGGAAGCCCTCGGGGCCCGGGTCGTCCTGCGGACCGGATCGGGCAAGATCGGCCCGGTCATCAGCGACCTGGGTCATCCGATCCTCGACGCCCAGTTCGGTCCGATCGCCGACCCAGCCGAGCTGGACCGCCGACTTTCCTCCATTCCCGGCATCGTCGGCCACGGCCTCTTCATTGGCATGGCCGACCACGCGATCATCGGCGCCGTCGAGAACAACCGTCCGACGATCCACGAACGCCAACTCACCCGCTTTCGATAAAAAGGGGACATTCTACTTTTACGAATCGACCACGACGCCACCGGCACGGCCGGTAGTAATCGTAAAAGTAGAATGTCCCCTTTTCCTTCGCTGCACCGGGGTCTTGACATCTGTACATCCATTCGATACATTAAACGCCTGTTTAATGGAGATTCCGGCGGCGATGGAACGAGAGGTCGATGATCTGGGCCCGCAGATACAGATGCTGCGGAAGCGGTGCGGGTTGTCGATACGGCGGCTGGCGGAGTTGGCGGGGGTCACGCCTGGATTGATATCTCTTATAGAACGTCAAAAATGTTCACCAAGCCTGGGTACGCTTCGGAAGATTCTCACCGCGTTGGGTACGGACCTGGGGACTTTTTTCGGTACGGAGCAGGCCGATCAGCACGGTCCGGTCTTTGCCCGAGAGAAGATGCAGGCGGTCAGCGACGGTGAGCGGCGCTACACCGTGGTGCTTTCGCCCCGCAATGGGGTACAGGCCCAGATGATGGACGAGCAGATGTTCCCAGCCCGCAAGCATCCGCCGTTCGAGAAGCTCGAGTGCGACGTGGGCGGCTACATCATTGCCGGAACGCTGGCGATGGAGATCGCCGGCCAGGCGGTCCAGACCCTGCGGCCGGGCGATGCATTCTATATTCCGCGGGGGACCGAGCATCGCGGCTACGCCACCGGCGAGGAGCCGGTTCGCGTGATCACCGTGTACTATCCGGGTAGATACTAACAGGTATTGAAGGAAAGCCAGTTATGATCGAGAAGGTTTTCATCCTGCATCACACGCACGTGGACTTCGGGTACACCGACACCCGCCGGAAGGTTCTGGATGACCTGGTGGCGATGGTGGACGAGGCGACGGATCTGGTCAAGGCCTCAGCCGACCGGCCGGAGCCGGAACGATTCCGCTGGATTCACGAGGGCTTCTGGCCGGTGATGGAGTACCTGCGTCGCGGCGGCGCGCGTCGTGAGGAGATGTTCGAGCAGATCCGCGGCGGCCGGGTGGAACTGACGGCGCTTTACATGAACCCGACGGACCTGTTCGATCGCGACAGCTTCGAGCGATCGACCGACTACGCGTGCGATTTGGCCAGGCGAGAGAATTTGCCGCTGGTCAGCGCGATGTTCTCCGATTGTCCCGGGATTCCGTGGAGTCTGCCGGATATCCTGGCCTCGCGCGGCATCAAGTACCTCTCAGCCGCTCCGGACTTTATCATGTCGTTTCCGCTGGAGGTGGAGCGCCCGTTCTACTGGGAAGGGCCGGACGGCGGGCGGGTGCTGACGTGGTTCACCGAGTGGCGTCACTCCTGGTACGCCGAAGGCATCGTCCACAAGCTGGCTGAGGATTTTGCGAAGGGTACGGAGAACCTCCTGGCGTATATTCGGCGGATCAGCGACGAGGGGTATCGCTGGCGAGGGCTTGCCATCCATTTCGGGATGGACAACGTGCCCGCGGAGCCGAAGCTGATGGACTTCGTCGCCCACTTCAACGCGGCCCAATCCGGCATCGAGGCACGGATGGCGACCAACCGGGAGTTCTTCGAGTTCATGGAGCAGCAGCACGGTTCGCAGTTCGCGGTGCATCGGGCGGCGTGGCCTGACTGGTGGGCCAACGGCAACGGTTCGGCGGCGTTCGAGTCGGCGTGTTCGCGGCGGACGAAGAACGCGTTGCGGCGGATGCGGGAGCTTGCGGCGATGGGCAAGGCTGCACCGGACCCCGCGCGGCTGGAAGAGGTGTACGAGCAGATGTTGCTGTTTGACGAGCACACGTGGGGGGCCAGCATCTCGATTCGTGCGCCGTGGTCGTTGCAGGGGCGGTTGCAGTGGCAGGAGAAGCGTATTCCCGCGTTAAAGGCGCTGGATCAGGTTCGGCGAATCGAGCGAGAGGTGACGGCGAGTTTGGCTGAGGACGGACGGGTGACGGTGACCAACCCCTTCGACCATGAGTGGACGGGTGCGATCGCACTGCCGGTATCCGACAAGAAGAAGAGCGCGGGCGGTCTGAAGGACGTCGAAAGCGGCGAGCTGGCAATCGGCCAGCGGGAAAAGGCCGGCGCGGTTCGCGACCACTACGCGCTGCGGATCGGCCCGCGTGCGACGCGGCGCTTCGAGTTGGCGGCCAAGGCCCCGAAATCCTCCGTCCCGGCGGCGATGGAAAACGACTACTACCGGCTCGACTACGATCCGCAGCGTGGGACGATCGGGCAGATCGTCGAGAAGTCGAGCGGGCGCGAGCTCTGCGACGCCGGCGCCGAATGGAGTTTCGCCGAGATCATTCACGAGCGGGCGCGTCAGGGAAGTCGCGAGGAAATATACGATATCAGCTACGGGAGCACCAGTCCGGAGGCGAAGCGTCCGCGACCCGAGTTGGTTCGCCAGGGCGGCCACGTCAAGGGGCGAAAGCCGCGGCTGATCACCGGGCCGGTCTTCAATGCCTTGGTGACGACAGGCAATCTGCCGAAGGTGCGGTTCGCCCGCGAGGTGCGGCTGTACCACGCGTTGCCGCGGATCGACGTGATCCTGCGGCTGGACAAGCAGGTGGAAACGGCGTACGAAAGTCTCTACCTGGCGTTTCCGCTGGCCGGCCAGAGTCCGGAGGTGTGGATTGAGAACGCCGGTGCGGCGTTCCGGGCGGGAATCGACCAGTTGCCCGGCAGCGCGACCGACTGGCTGAGCGTGGGCGATTACGTGGCAGTCAGCCAGGCCGATCACACGACGGTGCTGGCGCCGCACGATGTGCCGCTGGTGCAGGTGGGCGACATCCACACCGGCAAATGGCTCAAGCGCCTGGAAGTGGCCAACGGGCACGTCTATAGCTGGGTTATGAACAACCTGTGGTTCACCAATTTCCCAGCGTATCAGGAAGGGCAGGTGCAGCTTGTCTGGAGTCTGACCAGCGGTGCGGGTTTGGTGGATCACGAGGCGGCGCGGCGGTTCGTCGACAATTCACGGGTCGGTCCGGTGGTGGCCGGCGTGTCTGAGGAACAGGATTCGGTGGTTTGGTAGCCAAAGGAGTCATGCAATGAAATTGGATTGGCCGTCTGAGTTTCCCGGTGCGCACTGGTTGGATGAAAAGGAAGACCAGGCGGTGCTGGACGTTCTGCACAAGGGTTCGCTGTTCCGATACTACGGGCTGGGCCAGCCGACGAAGGTGGACCAGTTCGAAGCGGCGGCGCGGGAGTTCTATGGGGCCGAGCACGCCCTGGGGCTTAACAGCGGAACCGGAGCGCTGTTGACTTCGATGACCGCGTTGGACGTCGGGCCCGGCTGCGAGGTGATCGTGCCGGCGTTTCTGTGGGTGGCGACGGTGGGGGCGATCGTTCAGCTCAACGCCATTCCGGTGTTGTGCGAGGTCGATGAGAGCCTCACCATGGACCCGAAGGATCTGGAGAAGAAGATCACGCCGCGCACAAAACTGATCGTGCCGATCCACATGGCGGGCGTGCCGTGCGACATGGACGCGATCATGGCGGTGGCGAAGAAGCGCGGCGTGGCGGTGCTGGAGGATTGCGCCCAGTGCAACGGCGGCTCGTACAAGGGCAAGAAAGTCGGGACCTTCGGGGATATGGGCATCTTCAGCCTGCAGCTCAACAAGAACATGACCTGCGGCGAGGGCGGCTTGATCATCACCAACGACGAGCGGCTCTATCACCGGGCGTTCGCGGCCCACGACATGGGCATGATTCGCGTGGGCGGACGTCTGGCCCCGCCGCCGGAGGACGCGCTGCTGTGGGGCGCCGGGCGGCGCATGACCGAACTGTGCGGCGCGGTGGCCGGCGTACAGATCGCCAAGCTTCCGCAGATCGTCGATCGCATGCGCCAGAGCAAGCGGCGGATCAAGTCGATGCTGGAAGGCACGGCGGGCCTGGCGTTCCGGCAGCTTTGCGACGCCGAGGGCGACAGCGGCCCGTTCCTCGTGCTGATCCTGGAGAGCGAAGCGAAGGCGGTTCGCGCGGCTGAGAGGATGAGGCAATCCGGCTTGCACAACGTGTCGCGCATCGCCGATTACGGCCTGCACATCTACTACAACATTCCGTCGCTGGTGGGCAAGGTGCCGCTTTCGTCGGCGGGCAACCCGTGGAGTCTTCCGCAGAACGCGGAGAGCCGGTACGACTACGGCCAGGGCGCGTGCCCGCGCAGCGACGAGTTGTTCACTCGTGCGGTCCTGGTGCCGATTCCTTCGAAGCTGACGGCAGAGCAGGAAAAGGCGGCGGCCGCGGCGATTAAAGAAAGCGTAACGGCCTGAGCCGATCCGATATCACTGTGAAGGCAGGACATGGAACTTCCGCGGGTCGCTCGCGCGGTGCGCAAGGAGTGCGTTATGAACTCGCAGACGTTCGGCACGCGGTTTCCCCTCGGTTCGCATCTGTGCCGCGAGCCGATGCCGCCGTTCTCGGAATTGAAGCGCGACATGGCGAACCTCAAGAAGCACGGGTTCAACCTGGTCAAGCTTCAGGAGCACTGGATGATCGACGAGCCGCTGGAGGGGCGTTACGACTTCTCGCGGTACGAGGAGTTAATCGAGCAGGCGGCGAGACTCGATATGGGAGTGTATCTGGGCCTGACTTGTGAGCAGGCGCCGGGATGGCTTTACCGCAAGCATCCGGACTGCCGGATGGTGGGCCACGACGGGCTGCCGATCGTCTACGATGCCCAGACCACGCTGCCGGCCGACGGCAAGCCCGGTCCGTGCTACGATCATCCCGGCGCAGCGGCCGATCAGGACCGCTTTATCGCCACGTTGGTTCGGACGCTGGGACGCTTCGAGAACATCGTGGTCTGGAATACGTGGCAGGAGATCGGCTATTGGGCCGAGCCTTTTCTGGGCAAGGCGGTCTGCTTCTGTCCGCACACGCTGGCGGCGTTCCGGGCGTATCTGCGGGAGCGGTTCGGCGACCTGGACGAACTGAACCGGGCGTGGAACACGCGGTATCTGGACTGGGAGTACGTGCTGCCGGATCTTCGCAACGCCAAGCACCCGTGTTCGCAGAATCTCGCGTGGCGGATCTTCATGGAGAATGTGCAGATCGGCAGCGTCCTGAAGCGACGGGCGGCGGTGATCCGCGAGAACGATCCGCTGGGCCGGCCGGTGTTCGCCCACAAGAGCGGCCCGCAGATCGGGTCGGGCGTGGACTGGACGTACGCGCGGTGCCAGGACTTTCTGGGCTCTTCAAGCTATCCGGCCTGGCGCGGCGGCGAAGAGTCACTTGCCGAGATGGTGGTGAATGAGACCTACGGGAACATCGTGCTGCCTTTCGATCATCTGCGCGGCTCGAATCGGCCCGGCTCGCCGCTGTGGGCGTCGGAGTTTCAGGGCGGGCCCATTTCGGTTGGTTTCCACAAGGGGCGCGTGCCGTCGCCGGCGGACATTCGCCGGTGGATGCTTTCGGCGGTGACGTCGGGAGTCACGGCGATCAGTTTCTGGGTGACGCGGGCGGAAATCGCATCGGCCGAGATGAACGGGTTCAGCCTGCTCGACAGCGAAGGCGACCGCACGCCGCGGTTTGAAGAGGCGGCGCGGGTCGGCCGGGCGCTGAATCGATACGCCGAACTCTTCGCGGCGTCGTCCTGGCCGGGCGGACAGGTCGCGATCCTGGTCAATGAGGATAACTACCAGTTCTGCCAGACGCTGGCCCAGGGCGGCGAGAACCTGGTACTGAGCCTGCGCGGCTGGCACCGGATGTGCTGGGAGAATAACATCGCCGTCGATTTCCTGAGCGTCGATGAACTCGACGAGCCGCGGGCGCGGAACTACCGGGCGATCGTGATGCCGTTCCCGATCTGTCTGGCCGACGCGGTGGTCGAGAAACTGGCCCGTTACGTCCGCAGCGGCGGCAATCTGATCTGCGAGGCTGCGCCCGGCCGGGTGAACGAACAGGCGTTCGCCAATCGCGGCGAGCTGTCGCCGGCGGCCCGCGAGCTTTTCGGCGTGAGCCAGAAGAGCTTTACCATGGTGGCCGAACCGGACGGCGGGGAAATCTGGTCGCCCAAGGCGTGGAGTTTCGGCGAGTATCTCGATCCGGCCATGCTGGAGGGCGATGGGCCGCTGACCGGTCTGCGGGCACGGGCGAACGTTTACATCGAGACGTTCGCCTGTCGCGGGTCCAAGCCGTTTCTCCTCTACAACAAAGCGGCGGCCGGCACGGTGCGGAGGGTTGGCCGCGGCAAGGCGTGGCTGCTGGGAACTTACATCGGCCACAACGCCGAGGCGTATCGCGATCCGGAGACGCAGGCGTTTGTCCGCACGCTGCTGGCGCAGTGCGGAGCGAAGCCGGAGCGTGAGGGCGGCTTGCTGTTTCGACGGCGGGCCATTCGCGGCCGCGAGGGGTGGTTTTTCACCAACCCGAGCGAACAGGCGATCAGCGAGCCGGTGGATGTGAAAGGCTGGAAGAAGGTTGAAGACATGCTGGGCGAGAAGCTCGTGCGCAAGGGCGATACGGTCGAACTGACCGTCCAGCCGTTCGACATCCGGGTGCTGGTGCTTTCTGACAAGACCGGGAGCAAGCGATGATCCGTCTCGACTTGAATGGGTTGTGGGATTTCGTGATTGACCTGGACCCCAGGTATCATCGGGATCCGGTGTACGCCCGGCCTGGATTTGACCGGAGCAAGTGGCACAAGGCGCCGGTGCCGGGAGTTTGGAACTACTACGCTGAGAAGCTCGACATCTACGAAGGTGTCGGCTGGTTCGTCCGGGAATTCTCTGTTGAGCCTCTGCCGCCCGGGGCGGCGGCGAGGCTTCGCTTCGGCGGGGTGAACTACAAATGTCGCGTGTTTCTCAACGGCCAGCATGTCGGCGGGCACGAGGGCGGTTACACGGAGTTCACGATTGACGTCTCCAAGGTGCTGGCCGAGGGCCTCAACACGTTGGCGGTCGAGGTGGACAACCGCGAGACTTCGACGCGGCTGCCACCGTGCCTGGGTTATTTCAACTATGGTGGCATCCATCGCGACGTGAGCCTGGAGATTCATCCATCGGCGTGGCTGGAGGAGCTTTTCATCGGTGCGGCCAAGGGCGAGCTGCGCGTGCGGGGTCTGGTCCAGCGGTCGCGTGAAGGACTGGCCCTTCGCGTCCGCTGCAACGGTGTGGAGACGCGTGAGTCGGTCGGCGATCAGTTCGACGTACAGTTTGCAGCCGATGACGTTGTGCCGTGGTCGCCGGATCAACCCGTGCTGTACCCGGTAACGGTCGAATTGATGGAAGGCGAGCACGTCCTGCACGAGTGCGCATACCGCGTGGGCTTTCGCACCATCGAAATGGCTGACGGCCAGATCCTGCTGAACGGCCGGCCGATCTTTCTCAAGGGAATCTGTTATGTCTATGACTCGCCGGTCTACGGGCTCACGTTGAAACGCGAGCAGTACCTCGAAGACCTTCGGCTGCTGCGGGAGATGGGCGTCAACACGATCCGCAGCCATTTTCCGTTCACCCGCGCGTTCTATGAGGCGTGCGACGAGGCGGGACTGATGGTGTGGATCGAGCCGCCGGTCTACTGCATTCATCCAGAGACGGACGCGACCGGGACGGTCTTTTCCGATCCGGACTTTGCCGCCCTGGCCGAGGGAATGGTGGGCGAGATGATCGTGCACGCGCGAAACCATCCGTCGGTGGTCATCTACAGCGTGGGCAACGAGTGCAACGTCGAGAACCCGGAGGCTGAGCCGTTTTTCCGGCGGCTCTGCCAGACGGTGCGGTCGCTGGATACGACGCGGCTGCTGTCGTATGCGTCGCTCTATTGCATTGTCGGACCGCTGGCGGAGATGGTCGATATTCTGGGCATCAATGAGTACTGGGGTTGGTATGAGCAGGACATTTATTCACGCAAGAGCGCGCCGGCGGCGATCGACCTGAAGATGCTCGACGAGAAGCTCGATGAGCTCAAGCGAAAGCACGCCAAGCCGATGCTGTTGACCGAGTTCGGGGCGGACTCGCGGCCGGGATATTTCTCAGCCTCCCGCGACTTCTGGAGCGAGGACTATCACGCGGACCTGATTAAGGAGACGTTCGCCGTGCTCCAGCGCCACCGGGAGATCTGCGGGGCGTTTCCGTTCTGTTTCAGCGATTATCGCGATCCGTCGAAGCACGTGACGGGCGAATGGGACGGGATGAACTACAAGGGTGTGGTCTCGTACCGGCGCCGGCCGAAGAAAGCGTTTGATGTTCTCAAGTACATCTATCGAAAGATGTCATGAAGGCGGAGTCCGACGCCGTAGTCGATCGTGTGCGGGCAAGAATACGGATCAAGGAAACGTGAAGGGGTAAACATGATGAAATCGAGAGAACGGATACTCGCCGCGATCGAGGGTCGGCCGGTGGACCACGTACCGCTGACCACGTGGTGTTTCGGATTTCCGGCTCCGCCGCAACTTCGATGGCGACGCGACGGCCGGGAGGTCGCGTACTGGTACTCGATGCGGATAGAGCACCTGCACACGCTGCCGCAGCCGTGGACGCTGGAAGACGATTGTGCGAGGGTGCGGGCGTGGCAGTCGCTGGGAGTGGATGATGCTCTCGACGTGTCGATCCCCTGGAGCATCGATCCGGCTGTTACGTCGACCGACAGCGTCGCTCCGGCGGGGCAGCTTGATCCGTACCCGGTCCTGGTGCGCCAGTATCAGACGCCGTCCGGGCCGCTGCGCCACGCGGTGCGTCAGACGGGTGAGGATCCCGGCGCCGGCTGGGTGATTCAGCCGGAGTGCGTGCCGTTGTTCGAAGACTACAACATTCCGCGGGCGGTGGAGCACGCGGTGGCCTCGCCGGACGACGTCGAGCCGATCCGACACCTCTACGCTCCGCCGGATTCGGCGGTCCGTACCTGGCTCGACGACCGGATGCGGAGGATCAAACCCTTCGCCGATGAGCACGGCGTTTTCGTCCAGGCGTGGTCGGCCTTCGGCATGGACGCCGCCGTATGGCTATGTGGGACCGAAGGGGCGATCATGATGGCCTTGGACCATCCGGAGGCATTTGGACGATTGGTGGAGATCATCGCCGAGACCGACCGCGCGCGGACCGAGATGGCGGCGTCGCAGCCGGGCATCGGTATGGTTGTCCAGCGGGGCTGGTACTCCTCGACCGACTTCTGGTCGCCCGCGCTGTTCGAGCAGTTCGTCTACCCGCACCTGGCGCGGCTGGTGGAGACGGCGCACCGTCACGGCAAGAAGTTCGGCTACGTGATGACCACCGGCGTGGAGATTCTCGGCCCGCGGCTCGCCGATCTTGGAGTCGATGTGCTGTTCTTCGTCGATCCGGTCCAGGACCGCATCGGCCTCCAGCGGGCCCGCGAGCTTCTCGGCGGCCGGATCACCCTCGTCGGCGGCACCAACGCCCTCTCGCTTGCCGCCGACCCGCAGCGGATCCGCGACGAGGTCAAAGTGGCCATCGATACGTTGACGCCGACCAAACGATTCATCCTGCATCCGGTCGATGC
>JAAYCJ010000020.1 GCA_012729815.1 Phycisphaerae bacterium
CCGCCGCCGCTGCCTCCGCCGAGGGTTCCGGCAGCACGTCGTAGTCCGCCGCCCGCGCCGGTGAATGCCCGCGGTCGAACTGCAGCCAGAAGAACATCCCCCGCCGTTTCGCCAGACCGATCGCGCAATCGAGCAGGTCCGCCTGCGAACCGTCGCCCTTCGTGTACGGCGGGAATGTGTAGGTGTTCACCGCCGGATCGTTGATCACCAGATGCTCGTCGAACAGGTTGACCCGCACGCCGTTAAACCCCAGGTCCGCCAGCCGATCGAACGCCAGCTCAAGGTCCGCGCCCTGCCGCTTGATCGTGTGAGTAAAACCGACCCCCCAAAGCCGGATCCGCTGCCCGCCGTACGAAAGATGCCCGTCCCGGACCGTGATATACTGCCCCTCCGCCAGCCCTGCCGGCTGAGTCGTCGCCGCGCCGAAACACGTCGAACCCCAAATGCACGCGGCCAGAACGCCAGCCGCCCATCGCAACCAACCAAATCGCACACCGCCCGAACTACGCGCCATCATGGTTTCTCCGCTGTAGAGTGAGCTTCAGCCGAATCACTTCCTTGGGCATCTGGCGGGTCATCGCCCAACGCTGGACCATGTCCGCCGCCGCCGAGATCATCCGCCCGGAGTCCGAATACCACTCCAGCGGCGACAGGCTGCAGTACGACATGCTCCGCTCGTTGGGCCCCACGTTCCGACGAGTCGCGATCGCCAGGTTCGGAAACTCCCGAATCAGACCCGTCTGGGCCAGCGCGTAGTCGATGAACTCGTCCTGCGTGCAGAAAATCGCGTCAAAATCCCCCTCCAAAATCAACCGGCGAACCTGCCTGCCCAGAGTGCCCACTTCTGAAAAGTCCGCCACGTTCACCTTCTGGATCAGCCGACGGCTGATCGGCATCTCCACGATCGCCACGTCCTCGCTCCGGCCCAACTCCGCAGCCCCGCGCTCGATCCCAGCCCAGACGTCCTGGTACGAACTGATCCGAAGATCGTCCATCAACACCAGCATCCGCCGCCACCCCATCTGACCCAAAACCGTCTGGCTGACCTCCCGCCCGCACCCAAACCCGTCCAGCAGCACCGCCGGAAGTTCCACCTCCGGCAACAGCCGGTCCACCAGAACCACCGGAACGTCCTGCGAAACCTCCGCGAAAAACGGCCCGTTCGGGTCGTCCTCCACCGGCCAGACGATCAGCCCGCTCACCCCGTTGTCGATCAGGTGCTGCGCGATCTGACGCTCCTGCGCCGCATCGTCCTTGCTCGACCGCACCACCGCCAGATTCGACCGCTCCGCAAACGCGTCGTCGATGTACTCCAGCACGTCCCGGTGAAATCCCATCGACCGCAAATAAGGATGAACCACCCCAAAAACGATCGCCGCCCGATCGCAGCGGTCCCGGTCCACCACCTGCACCCCCTTGCCGTAGTGGCAGACCACCACCCGCTCCGCCTCCAATTCCCGCACCGCTTGGTACACAACTTTGAGGCTGACGCCGAACTCCTCGCTGAGGGTTCGCATGGTGGGAAGGGAATCGTCGGTTCCGTAGTGGCCGGTTCGAACTCGTTGCCTAAGTGTCTGTGCCACCTGGCGATACAGCGGAACTCTAGTGCCAGTCAAGACCTTTGACATCGCGCCACCTTTCTGGAAACAAGGAAACACGCGGGCTATAGCGATACCGCTCTGAATGCTCGCGTTTCCGTGTTTCCTTGCGCAGTATAATGGCCGTGCGCGTACCTGTCAAGGTCCCGCGAGGCCGATTGGGCAGGCTGCACTCAGTCTTTTTTGCTGTCTATCAGGTTTACTGAGAAACCTGGAATGGCTATGGTCTTCTCGTTGGTCAGCGTGCGAGTCTGCGGTGTAATTGTCGGTTTCTGCTCGTTTTCATCGGTCAGGTTGCCGCAGATGAAGGTCTGCCGCTCAAACGGCAGGGCTTGGCCGTCGGGACCGGTCAGACGGAGCATCCGGGGCTGGGGGCCGAGATTCGTAGCCAGGACGGCCAGCCGTCCGGTCAGAAGATCCTTGGTGGCAAGCAGTTGCAGATCGGGATTGTCCGAGCCGAGTCGCACGGGCAGGATCCGATCGCCCAGGCGGCTTGCCATCTGGAGGACGTAGTACACCGGCCGCTCGACGCCCGTCAGACTGCACTTGATCCCGAAATTCCAGGAACAGGCCTCCCAGATCATGGCGTTGCGCACTTCGGGGATTTCGGAGCAGATCCGCAACATCTCAGCCGTGTAGAGGGCTGTCTCCAGGTCGAAGCAGGCACACTCCATCCGGTTGTATTCGGTCAGGCCGATGAACGCGCCCGGGATGTCGGTGCGGCACCCCTCGGCCAGGCCCTCGAGGTAGCCTCTGGCCTGGGCCAGACCGACCCGGATATCCTCCCGCTTGTCGGGAAACGTGTAGGTCGCCTGATGCTCGCCGCGGCGGACGGTGAAGAACTTCTCGACGATTACGTTGGTGTCGTCGCCGAGCTCGCAGTAGTCGTTGGCGAATTCGATTTCGAGGCGGTGCTTGCCCGCGGTCAGTTCGCGCGAGTAGCTGAAGGCCCGGTAGTCACGGTCGAGGGTCACCGTCTCGAACGGCTCGCCGTCGATGGCCACCGTCGCCTGCGGCACCATGCCGATCTCGATGATCCTGGCGTTGATGCCCATGGCGGCGAGCTTCAGGTCCAGCGTGTACTCGCCCGGCTCCGGGCATTCGAACTCGCCGACCAGCGTGCCGGCCTTCCACATGATGTGGCGGTCGCCGTAACGCGGCCAGCCGGTGTAGATGTGAATGATGTGGAAGTCGAACAGGTCGCGGTCGTCCTTGAGCACCTCAGCGTCCCAGGCCAGCCAGCCGATCAGGATGTTCGGGTCGATCCGCCGGATGGCCTTGGCGTAGTCCAGGGCCTTGCGGCAGTAATCGGGAGCGTTGGTGAAGTTCTTGCCGTCGATCAGTTCGTTGCCCAGCTCCCAGTAGAGCACGTTGACCGGTTCGAGCAGGCCGGTCAGCTCGAACCGTTTTTGCGCCCAGTAGTCCACCGTTTTCCAGTCGGTCCCCTGGTCGTCGACGCCGATGGTCCGCGTATCGCCGATCCGCCCGCGGCAGAAGGCCACCCAGGCCGCCGCCTCTTCGGGTGTGCCGTCGAGCAGGTTCAGGATGGCCATGCCGCGTGCCTTAAGTTGTTCGAGCAGGACGAGGAACTCGGCTGCGCCCAGGTGCGGGGTGAACTGAGCGAAGCGGAAGCAATTCCACTGTTTGGTCCGCTGGTCCAGCGGGCCGAGCGTCTGAGCCCAGTGAAAGAAGTTGGCCACCAGTCCGCCCGGATAGCGCACCGCCGGCGTGTCCAGCGGTCCCAGCGAGTCGTAATATCGTTCGACGCCGCGATAGCCGGGTTCGTTGGCGTCTTCGCTGTCCACGTTCACGCCCAACAGATCGCGAGAAAACGGCTTGCCCGCGTCGGCTGCGTCGATGGTCGCGACGACCTCCGCCGCCGGCTGGGTGGACGGCGTCTGGCCCGCTGCCACCGCAGCCGCCATCAGCATCGATACCGTCAGCGCGAGAGACTTCCATGTGGTCATGCAGATTTCCTTGTGTCCAGGTCCTAGAGTCCGCAATGTCCGTGCAGAACGGGGTCGCTTTCCACGTCCGAATTCGTCATGAATTGCCCGTGTCCGTCCCAGAAGCCGACGTTCAGGCCGTTCATGTGCCGACCGAAGGCGGGAGTATCGTATAGATCCGGGAACTGCCAACCTTCAGCGCCGCAGGGCGGACAATAGTGCGTGAAGTACGTATCGCTGTCGCAGATCATGCGGACCTGCCCCGGCTGGGTCAGCTCGCTCGACCGCAGCCAGTAGGTGTCGATTTCGCTGGCCGCATCGTTCGGTATCTGGTGAATGAGGTCCGCATACGCATAGTTTGGTCCGAAGACCTGTGAACCGGCGGGATGGCAGAACACGATGCAGGACGTCGTGGCGGACGGACAGATGAACGTCGGCAACACGGACACGGCGTTGCCGCCGTGCCACCACGCGTAGTCGACCATCACGTAGGTCTTGGCCCCGCCCGCGAGGTACGAGTAGATGAAGTGCGCCCATGAGGACCGGTCGTACGGCGCCTGCCATCGGCCCCAGTACACCGGCGGAAAGACGCCGTAGTCCATCTCGTACAGAAGCACCGCGGACGCCTGCGACTTGACCTGCGAGAGGCACAGCGTGGTGCGGGCCTGCTCACGCGCTCGCGAGAGGGCCGGCAGCAGGATCGCGACCAGCACGGCGATGATCGCCACGACCACGAGCAGTTCGATGAGGGTAAACGCGTTCTTTTTCATTCGAGACCTCGCATTCTGATCAGCATCGGCCGCAGCGGTTCGAGAACAAACGCGCTGCTCACGGGTTCGTGCCGGATCAGGTCCAGCATCTCATCTTTCATCTTAATTCTATGATCGATCGCCACTTCCCGGGCGTCTCGGTTGTAGTTGACTATGTTCAAGAGGTATCCATCGCCGTCGCGGACGAGCCGCCATTCGATCCCATCGGGTATGCCGCCGTCGACGGTAACCTCGGCTGGGAGTTTGCCCATCCGCGTTTCGACCGCGACCTTCATCGCCTCTCCCAACCCCTGGAATTTCTCGTTCGCTGCGAGCTCGACCATCGGCACGCTGAATTCCAGGTGGTTTTCGTAAGGGTCTTTGGCGAGGCTGCGGCCGATGGAGATCACCGCTTTGCCTCGGCCGGTGAACTCCATCAGTCTCTCAGCCGTCGCGGGCAACACGTGCACCGCGTTGGGAGCGACGATCACCTCCAACTCGCCGAACTCCCCGCGGGCGATCTGCTTTTCGCTGATGAACCCGATCTTGTGGCCCATGAAGCTGAGCTGCTTGTAGGCTTCGATCCCCGCTGCGTCGTAGTTGTCCTCGGGCCGCGGATATTGCGTGTCTTTTATCATGGCGGTAGGGGAGTAGAGGATGGCGATTTGCGGCTTGGCGTCGAAGAAGGCTTTGATTTCGTGGATCAGCCGGTTGGCATCGAGGGTGGCCTGGTTGAGGGCGGCGATGCACATGGGCCGTTCGGCGAAAAGGCCCTTGGTATGGTGGTATCCGCTGTCCTCCCGCTGCTCCATCCACGACCAGGTGGAGGAGAGGGCCAAGCCGTGCATGTACTGCTGGAACAGGCAGGCATAGACGTAGTCGTACGGAATATCGCGCCCTTCGGCGTCACGGATGATGTGGTTTTCCGCGTTGATGATGGCGGCCGGCTTGAGCGAACAGAGCAGATCGTAGTTGAGGGCGGCGTCGAGCCACGTGCAGCGGTAATCGCCCTCGTTGTAGTAGAGGAACACATCGCAGGAGTTGAGGTCCGACCACTCGGCGAAGCGTTCGAAATCGACGCTGCCGGAATAAGACCGGGCGAACCCGGCGGCGATCGGCTTGGCGTAGACCCGCGCCGCGGGCCACGCCTCGCGAACGACGTCGGCCAGCCATTGGTGCCAGTCACTGAACATTTCCTGGGCCCAGATGTGCCACTCCCACCAAAGCACGCGATTCTCGGGAACAAGGCCTTGGACGTTTTCGGGCAGGATCTCTTCAAAGCTGCGGAATTGTGTCTTCCAGACGGCGTTGAGAGTCCCGATGTCCTCGCCGTACTTGGCTTTCAGGTGGGTCAGGAACATGGCCCGCTGGACGGGACTGTCGTAGAGGCCGCCGGTGAAGGCGGTCTCGTTGGCGATGTCGATGCTGTGCACGACGTTGGCGTGCGGGTCGTCCCTGATTTCGCGGACCACGTTCTCGACGAGAAAGCCGAGGATCCGCTTGGCCGCGGGCGTGTTGATCTGGTAGTTGAACCACCCGAACGAGCCGCCGCCGCATTCGCTGGGGATTCGCAGCTCGGGATGGGCGTCGTAAACCCACGGCAGCAGGTGCACCGCCCAGAGGTTGTAGGTGATGATAAAATCACTGTCGTATGCGGATTGGTAGAACCGCGAGAAGCGATCGCGGAAGCTGTTGTAATAGAAGGGGCCTTTGATGCCCTTGGCCATTTCGTACAGGCTTTGCGGCTGGGCGAAATTGGGAGGAAAATCCAGGTTGTAGACCTGCGCAGCCCAGGTCGGCTTGCACATCTCGATCATGGCGTTTCCGCCCATTGCCTTGAAGAGGGGCAGATTGGCGAAGAAACTCATCGACGAATTGGCCAGGTTCGGCGAGTCGACGATCTCGCCGACGTCACCGGCAGCTTCGACAGTCTCGCCGTTTTCCTTGACGAAGACAGCCGTGCCCTCCGCGGGATGGGTATCAATGTTCCAGTCGATGTTCATGCAATAGCCGTTAAAGACGACGGGGCGCACGGCGGTGTGGCCGAAATCGTCCACTGTTTTGGCGTTCGGATAGCCGTCGACCATCGCGATCGGCGAGCTGACGTAGCGGTACGTTCTGAACCGGTCCGTAATCCTGTCTTCCGCGATGGCGTCGCATTCCGCCTTCGCCATCGCCAGAAGCGATTCGAGTTCCGAAATCCTCCGCGTCGCCTTGCCCAGGTAGTACGCTGAGCCGTTGGCCTGGTAGTCGGCCAGGTTGTCCCTGGCGAAGCGGGCCTGGCTCGAGAGGACGGCCAGTTTGCTCTGGAGGTATCCGGTCGGCAGGCCGCGCCGCTGAAGCTCCGTGGTCCGTTCCCAAAGATCAGCGGTCTGCTTTTCGATGCTCTCGATCGTCTCCTTGACGTCGAGCTTACAGAAGTCGAAGGTCTTGACCGGCAAATCGTCAGCCAGGCAGCGGACGGCGATCGGGCCGCTTTGGAACTCATCGAGGCCAAACGCCGTGTCCAGCCGCCCGACCGCGTTGGTCGGCAGGTCAAGCTGGATCGGATGGTAGAGCAGGCTCTTTCGGCGGCCGGCTTGGTCCTCGACCACCACGTCAAACCGCCGACCGTTGAGCTGGTCCATGCCGCACAGGAAGAGGGGACCGCCCGCGCCGCCGACGTATTCCTTTTTGAAGACGCCGACCACGTTCGGCTGACCGTCGTCAAGAATGGCGATCAGGTTGTCTTCGGTGCTCTTGGCGTCGCCGATGCCCTTGCTCAGGAATATCCACCCCTTTCGGCCCTGGCCGTCGTTGTCGTTGACGATCAGGTTGAAGCCGAACGCCCGCCGGTCCTTGCGGTCGATGGCGTTGAGGAATGTCCACGACAGGACGGCTTCGATGAAGTAGCCCTTGGCCGTTCGCGTGACGGTAAAGTCGCATTCCCGGGCGGTCGGCGCGCGGCCGATGGTCCAGCACCACGCCAGTTGCGTCTCCGGCGTCGGTCCGGGGGCAAGACCGATCTCCTGGTCGTTGCCGTCCCAGTGCGGCGTCCGATCCAGGCCCTGGTCGATCGCTATCTGGATGCTGTCGCAGTTGTACATCCCCTCCGCCTTGATGGGCGTCAGCGAGAGGTAATCCTGTCCGGCGACGATCGCGTCGTCGGTGACGTCCACGTACAGGTGCAAGCCGCGGTCGCTGTAGGCCAGGGCGAAGGCGGCACTAAGGTCCTGGTCGTCTTTGATCTCCGGCGTCGACTTGTGTTCGGTGTCCGCGCCGATCGAATAGACGGGCAGATCGGAAGGGATTGACGCAGCCGGTGTCGCGGCGGCTGGTTCCTGTCGGACCAGATAGACCTTCTTTTCCGCCAGGCGTTGGGCGGGCACGATCTCGATGGGATTGTAGGGCTGGATGCGAAGATCATCGATACAGTAGACGCCGGGCACGTCGAGTTGAACCACCAGCAGCACGTTTCCCGATGCGTCGATATCGTCCGGGTTGAGCGTAAAGGGGACGGTAAATTGCTTCCACGCCTTCTCCCACTGGTCCGCCAGCAGGTCGAAACACGTCCAGCGGTTGCCCAGAAACAGGATCAACCCGCGATGGGCCCCTTCGCCGCTGACCTGTTTGGCCCAGCCGGTCAGCGAATAGGGCACGCCGAGTTCCAAGCCGCTGAACCGATGCACCGCGCGGACCCAGCGGTCCGCTTGCCATCCCTGCTTATACGTCATCTGAAGCGACCGCTGGCCTTCCGTCTTCTCCTGGGCCGTCAGTTCCACCGTGCCTTCGGCGTCCGGCGAGAGCCACGGTGCCCATTCGAGCGGCAGAGTCGGATTATTGGGATCGGCGTACTCGAACGAACCGTTGCCAATACCCAACGAAGCGGGTGTTTCCGCCGCGGCGGCTTGTATGAAAAGGGACAGAACCGCCAACGCGGGCAAGGTTGTGACACGTACTTTGTGCAGCCGCACGGTCATCACCGCTCCAGTCGGCTGTACGCCAGTTCCGGTTTCAGTCGGATCACCTGCCCAGCAGGTTGACGCTCGAGCACCCAGCGCTGGAGCAGATCGGCGGCCCGGGCCACCATCGCCGTCGAGTCGCAGACCAGGTCCAGTACGCCCGCCTGCCGATAGCGCCGGCAGCGCATGTTCGGGCCGATGCCCCGCATCGTGGCGAGCTGCATCTCCGGAAAACGGTCCACCAGCCCCGTCTCGACGATCACGTATTCGAGAAACTCATCCTGGGTCGAAAACACCGTGTCATAGCCGCCTTCGCGGATCAGACGCTCCACGTACGGTTCGTAGAAATCGACCCCGCTGAAGTCCGACTGGTTGATGTTGTGGATGACCCTGGTGATCGGAAGCTGCACGATCGTCACATCGGCCAGGCGGCCCAGCCTCGCCGCCTCGCTGTGGATGCCAGCCGTCAACAGTTCGTACGCGCTGATCCGCAGATCGTCCATCAGCACCAGCAGCCGCCGGCGCGACATCTGGTCCAGGATGCGCCGGCAGAGCGCCCGGCCGCCGTCCTCATAGTCGTGGATCACCGCGGGCAACTCGGCCCCGGCCATCAACCGGTCGATCAACACCACCGGCGTCTGACGGGCCAGGTCGGCGAAGAACGGGCCGTTCGGGTCGTCGCTGGTCGGCCAGATCAGCAGCCCCTTGACCCCGTTTTCGATCAAATGCGCAGCGAACTGGCGCTCGAGCGCCGGGTCGTCCCGGCTCGACCGCATCACCGAGAAATTCGACCGTTCGGCGAAGGCCTCATCGACGTGTTCGAGCACTTCCCGGCGGAAGCTCATGGACACCAGGTACGGATGGATGACCCCGAAGACCAAAGCTGTCCGGCTGCACGAGTCGGCGTCCTCAACGGTCATGCCCCGGCCCGGGCGGGTGACCACGATCCTCGCCTCTTCGAGCTTGCGAACGGCCTTCTGGATGACGGTCAGGCTGACCCCGAATTCCTCGCCGAGGGCCCGGACCGAGGGCAGGGGCTGGCCCGGCTCGTAGGCCCCGGTCCGCACTCGTTGCTTAAGCGTCTGGGCAACCTGAAGATACAGAGGCGTTTTGATGGTGGACATGGTCGGGTCCGCCTGTATTATCATACGGGAATACAGGCCGCTACACCCAAAAGCCGTATCGACGGCGGTTCAGCGTAACTGTATTACCGTATCCTACAGGCGATGGTACAGGATTCGCCCGACCTTGTCAAGGGCCTCCCTGGGCGGGTTTTGCCTACGGGGCGGCCGCCGGCGGTGCCAGACGGGGCTTCAGGGCCGTCCAGATGGTTTCGGCGATGGCGGCCATGCCGCGGTCGCCGGGGTGCCAGTTGACCCCGTCGTGCTGGAAGTGTCCTTCGGCGCCGGCGCGGTTGGCGGGGTCGTCGAAGAGGTGGCGGATATCGATGTAGGTTGCGCCCTGGTTTTCGGCTGCGGCCTGGATGAAGCGGTTGTCGTCGATCCGGCCCCAGTTGCTCAGGCAGAGGATCAGCGGGTCGTGACCGGGTTTTTTGAGGTCCGCCAGGATCTTTTCGTAGGGCTTCTGGAGTTCCTCCTCGTTGGCTTGGCCGCGGAAGTTGTCGCCCAACTCGACCACGATCAGGTCGGCGTCGTTGGTCGCCAGGTGGGCTGAGCCGGTCATCTGCCGCTCGTTGGCGACGCACGCGAGCTCGAGTTGCGGCGGATTGCCCGGCTGGTGCTCGCAGAGCATCCGGTGCAGGACGTGGGCGAAGTCCTTATCCTGGGCCGTCGCGGCCATACCCCAACTGCCCGGCCAGCCGATCGACTCGCTGGGCCCATGGCGGGTGATGCTGTTGCCGATGATCAGCAGCTTCTTGACCGTCCTGGGAGCCTGGCGGGTCAGCCTCGCGTAGAACAGCGGCTCGTCCTCGGTGACGGTGAAGCTGTCGGTGATCTCGCCGTTGGTGTAGGTCTTTCGGAGGAAGTCGCGCTTTTCGAAGTGCATACCCTTGAGCCACGGAGCGGAGATGGTCGCTGAGACTCGATTGACGATGACCGGAGTCGTTCCGGGATTGACGATCGCCTCAGCCAAGCCCGGCGCCCATTTCTGCTTCATCCTGCCCGCGTCAAGCTGATAGCCGGTGTTGTGGGAGTCAGCGGTCAGGGTGATCAGGATCGACGCCGATTGATCGAGCGGCTTGCCGTCTTCGGCGACGATGCAGACGGAACTGAATTTGCGGTTCAAGCCGGTGATTTTGGTGTCGCCGAATTCCAGCGAGTCGGGGTTGAAGCCGACCTGGGCCTTGCACGACGGCGCGTCGATGCGGACGAAGCCCTTGCCGTCGCGCCAGTCGAAGCGGACGTACTGGCCGAGGTTACAGAACGGCTTGTCGTATCCCTCGCACGGCGGAATCCGCGACGGGCCGTTGGGGTCGTAGACCAGCTCGACGCCGGTGCGCCACGCGTGATGCCGCAGCCAGGCTTCGGCTTCGCCGAGCAGCGGTTTGGTGGCGTCGAAGAGCCTGTCCTGCCCGATCACCACGCGGGTGCGCGGCGGCATGGGAATGTCGGCCTGGCGGAAGATCGCACCGGCCGACTTGCACGCGGCCAGCAGGACCTCATCGTTGGCCATGACCAGTCCGGCGTTGGGATAGTCGGTGTCGGGCATCGGCAGCCGCGTATTGACGTAGTCCGCATCGCTCTGAAGGGTATGCAGGTATCCCTTGTCGTCCCAGTAGAACCAGAACGCGCCGTCGGCGTCCTGTTCCAGCAGTTGCAGGGCGGTGTACATCGGGAATTCGACCATGTACGGGTTGGGCCGGTAGTCGTTGCACTCGTAGATCAGGTAGGGCTTGCCCGCCACCTTGGTGCAGTCGGTCAGGTTGCCCGAGAGCGGATGGCGATTCACGTAGGGGATGAACGGGTCGTCCTCGCCGACCTCCCACGGCCGGCAGGCAAAGCCGTAGGTTCCCGCGGCCACGAAACCATCCTGGCTGGCTGCGTAGTACTGCGTGATGTTCCGCTGACAGTTGCCGGACGGGGCGATGGGCACGACCGCGATGCCCTTGCCGAACTGCCGCACGTGGGCGATGAACCGCTTGTTGTAGTCGTCGAAGAGCCAGCAGTAGAAGCGCAGGACGTCCTCGCTGCGTTTGGCCGGGTAGCCCTGGTAGAATTTCTCCAAGGTTGACATCTCCGGCTGATAGCCCGGTGCGTCAAACTCCTGAATGCCCTCGGGCGAGGGCCGCGGAGCAAATTGGACGGTCTTGTCGGCCAGGGATTCGCCGTCCTTGAGCGATCCCCAAGCCGCCCTCAGGCCCGCGTCGTCCTTGTAGGTCCGCGTCAGCCAGTCGATCCACTTGGCGTGGACTTCGCCCTGGATGAACTGAGGATACGTTTCGAGGTTCGGCCCGACGGCCATGATCAGGTCGCGAACCACCAGCGTCTCGTTGAACATCTCCCATAGGCCGATCGTTTCCTCGTCGCCGTAGCGTTTGCCGGTGTAAGGGTTCACGTGATCCAGCAGGCGTCTGGCGAACTCCATGTGGACCCGTCCAGCCCGCTCCGAGAGGTAGATCAGGTGCGGCGTGCTGATCGTCTCGATGGCTTGGTTCCACTGGTCGCGGGTGCCGTCGTCGGGCATGATGTCGTAATCGGCCGGCGTCATCTTCGCGCCCCATCCCATGCAGAACTGAAGCCAGAAGAACATGCCGCGCTGGCGGGCCAGATAGATCGCGTAGTCCAGGTTGTCGAGGTCCTTGCCGCTGCCCTTGGTGTCTTTCGGGACGTCGTAAGAGAACTTCTCCGATTCGGGTCCGCAGTTGTACAGTCCGTGCGAAAGGTTAAAGCGAATGGCGTTGAAGCCCGCGTCGGCCATGCGGTCGATCGAAACCTCCAGGGCCTTGCCGCTGCGCTTGGGTCCGCAGCAGAAATGCGTGCCCCAGAGCCGCACCCGCTTCCCGTCGTACGACAGATGGCCGTCCTTGACCGTCATGTACTGGCCGTCGGTCAGCGGGGCCGGACGGGTGGTCTGGCCGAACGCGACTCCCAACGGTGCGACGATCAACGCCAGACAGCAGAGCAGAGTATTTCGCATGGATCATTCCCTTTCCAAGGGTTTGTGTATGTCGTCCGTGGGTAGGTATCACTACCGGTCTTGCGTCGGTTCGGGCCGGATCAGCCGGGCGTAGAATGTCGGTTCATAGCCGCGAAGTTCGAACTTGCCGTTGACGTTGCCGTCATCGAAAGGTTGGCGGGCGAAATCGCGTTTCTCATACGTCATGCCGGCAAGCCACGGGGCGTAGATGAGGCAGCCGACGCGATCGACGATCGGCGGACTGCTCCCCGGTTCGCCGCACATCTGGGCCAGCCCTTCCTGCCAATAGCTCTTGCTGGAGAGCCGTTCCGGCGTCACCCGCATGCCCTTGTTCATGTTCCGCGAGATCGCGACCACCAGAATGCTCCTGGACTGGGGAAGCGGCTGGCCGTCCTCAGCGACCAGGGCGATCGTTCCCCACTGGCGGTCGATGTGGCGGATCGTCACGTCGTCGCCGAACTCCAGGACCGGCGGCAGGAAACCGGTGTGGATCTTCGCGGTCGGGGCGTTGACGCGGATGAATCCGCGGTCGTTGCTCCAGTCGAAGGTGACGTACGGCGGCATGTCGATGCGGGACTCCTCATCCCGGATGAGTTTGGGCAGCTTCGACGGACGGTCGGGATCGAAGACGGTCCGCATGCCGCGCCGCCAGACCACCGGCCGCAGTTGGCTGGTCAACTCGGGTATGTTCTCCAGCGATCCAAAGCCCGGATGGACCAGGTTCAGCAGAATGTCCTTTCCGAAGGTCATGATGACGGGATTCGGGGCGGGTTGGATCGCACCGGCCTTGAACGCCGCTCCCGCCGCCTTGAGCGACGCGAGGGCGGCTTCGTCGTTGGCGAGGATCAGCGCCGCGTTGGGATAGTTGGAGTCGGGGATCGGCATGCGCGTCGTCACGTAGTCCTGGTCGCTCGAGAGCTTCCCGAGGTAGCCTGCATCGTCCCAGTTGAACCAGAAGACACCGTCATAGTCCTGCCACGCCGCGTACGCCAGCATCCGCGTGTGGAACTCGACCATGTAGGGGTTGGGCCGATAGTCGTTGCACTCATAGACAAGGTAGGGTTTGTCCGGGACCCGCACCAGGTCGATCGGCTGTTCCATCAGCGGGTGGCTGTTGACCCGCACGACGAAGGGATAGAATGGCTCGTCGGCCTCCACCTCCCACGGCCGCATCGCAAAGCCGTACACGCCCGTCGCGCAGTAGTCTCCGGACGACGCGGCGCAGTAGTTCTGCAGGCTGGCCCCGAATCGCCCCGACGGACAGATCGGCGCCACGGAAATCCCGACGCCGGGTTTGCCGAGCGACCGGCAGAACGCGATGAACCGCTGCGTGTGCCCGGTGTACAGGTCCAGCACGAAGCGGATCACGTCCTCGCCGCGCGCGTAGGGATAGGTTCCCAGCGTCGCGTCCTTCGCCACGTATTCCTTCTGCACGCCGGCGCCGGAGGTCTCGACGCCGCCCTTGGTCGGCGCGTACGCCACCGTGCCGTCGGCCAGCGACTCGCCCTCGTTCAACTGGCCCCACGCCTTAAGAAGCCCTTCATCCGTCTTGTAGCGGTCCTTGAGCCACGCGTTCCACCGCGCGGTCAGGCGCTTCTTGACGATGCCGGTCGGCGCCGTCGATATCGCCCGCTCGACGAAGGTGTTCTCGTTGAAGATCTCCCACAGGCCGATCGCTTCCTCGTCGGCCCAGCGCCGGCCGGTGTAGGGATTGACCTGCTCCAGGACGGCCCGGGCGAATTCCCGGTGGACCCGCTCCGCCCGCGCGTCGAAATAGACGAGCATATTCAGGCAGTCCTCGTCCTTCAGAAGCTGCGCCCACTCCTCGCGCGGCCCGTCCAGCCCGGCCGCGATCGTCTGGGCGTCGGGCGCCGGCATCACGTCGTAGTCGTTTTCAACCGCCGGAACCCGCGAACGGCAGAACATCATCCAGAAGAACATTCCGCGCTGCCTGGCCAGGTGGACCGAGCGGTTCAGCAGGTCAAGCCCGCTGTTGTCGCCCTTGGTGTAAGGGCGCAGCGTGTACGTATTGGGCGCATCCTTGCTGACGAACTGGCCGTCGAACAGGTTGATCCGAATGCCGTTAAAGCCGACGTCGGCGAGACGGTCGAACGAGAGGTCGAGGTCCGCGCCCTCGCGCTTGACCGAGGCGCAGAAATTGGTTCCCCAAAGCCGAATGCGTTCGCCGTCATACGACAGGTGGCCGTCCTTGACGCAAATGTACTTCCCCTCGGCCAGCGGGGCCGGTGGGGCGGCCTGGCCGCGGGCATATCCCTGAGTCGCCGC
>JAAYCJ010000021.1 GCA_012729815.1 Phycisphaerae bacterium
CACGGGTTGCCCGAGGATCTGTTCGTCTGCCCGTTTCAGCCGTCCGTCCGCCTCCTGCAGACCGGCAGCGACCCGCGGGTCCTGCTGATGGGCTACACCTACCTCGGCGCCTATGACGAAACGCAACACCCCTACTTCCGCAACGACTACCACAGCCCGCGACAGATCGACCGCTCCGAAAACTGGTGGGTTCTGATGTCCGACATGGCCAAAGGCTGGCCCGGTCCCGCCCAGACCAGCCACTGGATCAACGGCGAGATGGCGATCGGCCTGCTGGGCGTCGACGGCCACGTCACGCATCAGACCAACGTCTGGCGGTTCAACTCCTTCGAGCCGGTCAATCCCGCCCTGGTCCAGTTCGGTGCCCCATGGAACGGCTGGGACTTCGAATACCGGATCATCTGGGACCGCAGCCGGCACTGACGGCGGCGATGCCCTTGCACACGCACCGGGTGCACTGTACTCTGTCCCAAGACAGGCAATCGTCAGGCGGTAGGCTTGAACACTGCCGCACGTTGGCCCTGTTGCGGAAGTTGAGAGGACAGACCCATGAGCGATGCACTGGCCAGACCTACACCACAGCAGATCGCGTGGCATGATGGTGAAATCGGCATGTTCGTCCACTTTGACGTGCCGGTATACGCCAACACCCAAGGCGGAACCGGCGTGGAAGGTAATTTCGACCTCACGCAATTCAATCCGTCCGAACTTGATACTGAACAATGGTGCGACGTGGCCGAGAGTATCGGCGCCGAATATATTATTCATGTTGCCAAGCATTACAGCGGCTTCTGTAACTGGCAGACCGACTCGACCGACTATTCAATCCGAAACACTCCGTGGCGCGGAGGAAAGGGCGACATTGTCGCCGATCTTGCGGAGAGTTGCCGGAACAGGGGCTTGGGATTGGGCATCTATCTCAGTCCCGGCGACCAGCATCATGGAGCATTGCCCGGCGGTGTATGCCCGAACCGCGACGCGCAATCACGCTATAACGACATCTACAGGCGGCAGCTTACGGAACTGCTGACGAAATACGGCCCGATCATGGAGCTGTGGTTTGACGGCAGCATCGTCGTTCCCATAGAGGATATCGTCGAAGAGCATGCTCCCGGCGTGATATGCTTTCAGGGGCCTTGTGCGAATATTCGATGGCCTGGAAGCGAAAAAGGGATCCTCCCGTACCCGGCATGGAATGCGGTGAAAAAGCGGGACGCCGTGACGGGAAAGGTGACGGCGGTCCACGGCACGCCGGATGGTGACTGCTGGTTGCCGCTCGAGGTGGATACGCCCATACGCGATCATTTCTGGTTCCATAACGACGGCGGCGAGCAGTATCTCAAAAGTCTCCAGCAGTTGATCGACGTGTACTACCAATCCGTCGGCTATGGCGGAGTGCTGCTTTTGAACAGCAATCCCGATAGGAGCGGACTCATACCCGCCGCCGATGCCGCCAGGGCGGCGGAGTTTGGAGCGGAGATAAGGAAACGTTTTGCCTGCCCGCTGGCGGAAGTGGCCGGAAACGGCGACGAGGTGCTTCTACCCCTTGCCCGACCGGAAATGGTCGACCATGTCGTTATCATGGAAGATATCCGTAATGGCGAGAGAATACGCCAGTACGTGATTGAGGGCCTGACGGAGGGCGGCTGGCGGGAATTGTGCACGGGCAGCGCGGTGGGACACAAGAAAATAGACTGCTTCGAACCGAAAACGGTGTCGTCCATACGGTTCAGGTGCATGGAAAAGGCCGGTCCCGTTTCCGTGAAGAAACTTGCTGCTTATTCTGTCGGGTCCGTTCCACTCTTTGACAAAGACAGCCTGTCGCTTGTGAATCCGATCTCGGTTGCGGATCTGGAAATAGCCCCGGGCAGTAAGGAATACACCGTTGATCTTACTGCCGCGTGCCGCATCCCCCAGAGGTATGAAGTGGAGTTGTTCTCGCATAGCAGCCATGGAGGGTTTAGGGTCGTACAGGCGGAACTGCTGGTCGACGGGACAAGCAAATCCGACGCGATCGTCCCAATGAGCTCCGATAAGGTGCTCGATCTGAAAATCACGGATTGGTGTCCCACGAAAATACTGCTTCGTATGAGAATCGAAGCCGATATCCATCTTGCGGCAAGCGTGATGGTGAGATGATTTCCCCGTGCTTGGCGTGGGCCAAGCTCAGGTCTGACTGCCGTTTAGGCGCGGCGAAGGCGTTGTTCAATCCGGGCTTGGAGCGGCGTGTCACCCAAGGGCTGGACGGTATATCCGTCCTACGGTTCAAAGCACTTGATGAGTTCCTCGGCGAAGAGTCGATGGCCGCGGTCGTCCGGATGGTTCCAGTTGTTCGCCAGCAGCGTGATGTACGGCAACCCCTCGCGCCACAGGTGGGCCCATCGGGCGGAGGCGTCGGCGAGGGCGAGGTCGTGCTTCTCAGCGAATCGCTTGAGGTTGGCCACATACGGCCGGTTGTCGTGGTCGCGCGGCATGCCATGGACGAAGTGCGGCGTGATCAGGACGATCTCGGCGTCGATCGCCCGGAAGCGTTTGAGAATCTCCTCGTACGTCGGATCGAAATCCTTCGGATCACCCAAACCGTAGAAGTCGTTGACGAACTCGATGGTGACCACGTCGGGCTTGGCGGCCACAATCCGGTCGAACTGCCCCTTGAACTGGTCGTCGCCGGGGTACAGCCACTGGCGCGAGTTGGAGCCACCGATGGCGATGACGTTAACGGCGATCGGAGCGTCAGGGAACTTCTCCTTGAGCATCTTCTCGAGGACTTCCGGATACCGGTTGCCGGGTGTGGCGTCGCCTCCGCAGGTAACGCTGTCGCCCCAACACACGATGGTCAGCGGCTGGCCGGCTCTGATCTTGGCCGTCGCCTTGGGCAGTCGGCCCGGCGTGCTGGCGGTCTGGGCCTCCGCAGCGGTCTCAGCGAGCGGAAGGACCTGCACGTTGCTCTTGCCGTCGCTGTGGAAGTCGACGACGATGTTGGCCAGGCGGGTCTGCCCCTCAGCCAGGGCCGGCGGCTTGGCCACGACCAGCTCGCTCTTGCCTTCGACGATGAGTTCCTCACCGTCGGCGGTGCGAACGAGGGAGTCGATGCGGCGAAGGGAATAGCGGTAGTCGATCAGGACCTCATCCTCCGGCGTGATCGACGATTTGGGGCCGATGCCAAATGCCGCCCACGCCGGATCACACACGTAGTCCTCATTCACCTTCAGCACCTTCTCGCCGTGGCGAACTGGCCGGATCGACCGCTCCAACCACGACGATCCCGCTTCCGGGTCCAAAGCAGTGGACCTGCATCAGCTTGGTCTTGGAGGCCCACGTGTTGGGCTGCTCAGCGGAGAGCTTGTGCTTTTCGCCGGTAACAGTGACAATCTCGGCGGGACGGACCGCAAACTCCCGCGTCTCCAGGTCGGCGGGCATTTTTGCGTCGGCGGCCAGTGCGCTGGGAACCGCCGCGATCAGACAGAAGGCAACGATCAAGACGTACATCAGAATTTCCGGCTGGTTCATGCTCTTCCTTTACGTCCAGGACACTGCAACTTCACGCGACAAGCCTACTCAACCCACCGCAATAGCGAAAGGAATTTCAACCGGCCGTTTGGACAGCAAAGTCGGGCCACGCTGCTATTGAATGAGCAGCGGGAATGAGCCTTGCACCACACCCTGGCGGTTCACTCCCAGGACTATCCCCTTCAGCTACGACCGGCATGCATCTGTCATTGTGTCATCTCTATTAAACCGAATCACAGCAGCCCGAACTTGGCCCTTGCGGCCCATCCCATCCGCACTTCCAAAGTCATAGCACAGTTCAGGCGGTTTTTCGCTTGACGGCCGTTCGCCGACCCGGCACACTATTCTTAGTGACAGCGTGACAGGTCTAACCAAGGGACCGACGGACGCCGATGGGAAAACGACAGGAGAGCAAACGCCTGGACGAAAGGGAAGCGGTGATCGACCCGGCGGTGCGGGACCCGATGCACACCCAGGTTCGGACCCACATTCTGCACCTGATCGGTCAGCGGGGGCTCAGGGCGGGCCAGAAGCTGCCGTCGATCCGCCGGCTCAGCGATTTGACCGGGGTGGGCCGGGGAACGATTGCCCGGGCGGTGGCCCAGATGACCGATGAGGGCATCTTCGTGAGCCAGCCGTGCAAGGGCGTGTACCTCGCCGACGCCGACCCGGCCGGGCGGCCGGCCCCGCTGCGGACCATCTACTGCCTCTCCGGCGCGCGGGAGGGCCTGAACACCGCCTCCGAATACGTCGGGCACAGCCCGTTCTGGGCGCAGGTGCTCCGCAGCGTTCGGCGGTCAGTGCTCGGTTGCGACCCGGCGATCCGGCTTCGCATCGCCTTTCTCGGCGCCTTTCTGAAAGAGGACGACGCGACCCCGCGCCGGCGGAACTGGCGCGAGATTGGGCTCCTGATCCTGGGTGATCCGGCGCCCGGAGAGCTCTCGCGGATCGTCGGGCTCGGGGCCTCGGCAGTGCAGATCCACGGGATCAGCCGCTCGCCCAACGTGCCCTCGGTCCGGATCGACAGCGCAGCGGGCATCGAGGCGCTGGTCGATCACCTCGCCTCGCTGGGACATCGGCGGATCTGCTACTGCGGGCTGGGCAACCGCCACAGAAGAAGCGGACCGGACGACTCCGGCCGGCCGATGACCCAGGAGTACGAGAAGTACAAAGGATTCGCTCGGGCAATGACCCGGCGCGGACTGCCGTTCGACCCGGAAACATCATGCTGCGAGTGCTTCCTGGGGCTGGAGGAAGGCTACCAGGCCGCACAGACCGTCTTGAAATGCTCTGACCGCCCTACCGCGATCATCGCCATCAACGACGAGACGGCGATCGGGGCGATGCGGGCGGTCGCGGACGCCGGCCTTCGCATCCCGCGGGATATCTCGGTGGCTGCGTTTGACAACATCGACGCGTCCCGATACGCCATCCCGTCGCTGACCACGGTGGACAGCCGGATGGATGAGCTGGGACAACTGGCCGTCGCGTCCCTTCTGGCCCTGCACGACCAGGGGACGTATCAGGATCGAGTGCTCAAGCCGGATGTGATCGTCCGCGAGTCGACAGCGGCGATACGAGAATAACAGGAGACGTCAATAGCGACGATGCGGTACGTGGAGGTAACAGCCCCGCACCAGGTGCGAATCGACGAAGCGCCGATCCCGGAGCCGGGCGAGGGCGAACTGCTGGTGCGGGTGCGGGCCTGCGGAGTGGACTGGCCGACGTTCCGGCACGTGATCGAAGGCGAAGGGACCAGCTACCCCGCCAACGGCTTTAACAACCTGGGCCTGGCCCACGAGGGATCGGGCGAGGTGGTCGCCGTCGGCCACGGCGTGGCGCGCTTCCGGCCCGGCGACCGCGTCTCATACCTGGGTCCGGGTTTCCAGGAGTACGCCGCGGTCCGTCAGGAATACTGCGGCAAGTTGCCCGAAGGCGTAGCGTACCTCGACCTGCTGGGCGAACCGATGGCCGTGATGCACCACTCAGCCGGCAAGGTCCGGCTTGAGCCGAACGCGACCCTGGTGGTCTTCGGAGCCGGTTACATGGGGTTGGGACTGATCCACCTCCTGGCCCGCCGTGGATACGGGCGGATCATCGCAATCGACACCAACGATCTGCGGCTCGACCTGGCCAGACGGATGGGAGCGAGGTGGACGATCGACGCGGCGAAAGAGGATGCACCAGCCGCCATCGTCAAGCTCACGAACGCGACCGGAGCCGATCTGGCCATCGAGGCGACGGGCGCAGCCGATGTGCTGGAACGAATCCACGAGGCGGTCCGACCGGGCGGAACCGTGCTGGTGCACGGATGGTTCGGCGGACCCAGACAGGTCGTTCTGGAAAGGTGGCACGTGCAAGACCTGACCTTCATCTTTTCGCACCCGGCACCACACGAGATCTACGGCCGGCTCATCGAGGAAGTCGGCGCCGAGGTGGCGGCAAGGAAGATCGACCTGACGCCGCTGATCACGCACCGCCTCAGCCTGGACGACGTACCACGTCTGGAGGAAAGCGTGCGAAGCTCAGCGGACTACGTCAAGGGCGTGGTGGAGGTAAAGGCATGAAACTGACCGCGGCGACGTTCGCGTTCAATCGGGCGTTCGAAGCGAAGCAGATGGACATCGGCGGCTACATCGAAGCCTGCGCTAAGATCGGCTTTGACGGCATCGAACTCAACGACGGCTACCTGCTCAAGGACCCGATATCACCAGCCGAAATCAAGCGCCGGGCCACCACCCTCGGTCTGGACATCGCCGCCGTCGCCATCGAATCGGTGTTCGTGCGGAACAGCGACGAGGAGATCGCCCGCGAAAAACAGAACATCCTCGACTGGCTGGAGAAGGCCTACTTCCTGGGTTCGCCGATCCTGCGGGTCAACACCGGCCAGATGGTCAATACGCTCGAGACCCTCACGAACCGAACCGTAACGTGGGAACAGGTCCGCCGGTGGGTCGTCGAAACCTACCGCAACGTGGTCCGCCGCGCCGAGCGGCTGGGCATTGTCATCGCAATGGAGAATCACTATGGCGCCACGCGAACCGCCGACGACACGCTGGAGGTCGTACGGGCGGTCGACTCGCCGTGGTTCAAGGTCAATATCGACACCGGCAACTTCTACGAGGACATCCGCTACGGCGATGACTTCGTGCAGCATCCTGAAATCCTGGACCGAGCCCGGCCATTCGAAGACATCTATGCGGGCATCGACAAGCTGTGCCCGGAGATGGTCTACTGCCACGCCAAAATCTATCGCCTCGACGAGGCGGAACAGGACGACCGCCTGCTCGACTACAGCCGAATCGTCGAAACCTTCCACCGCCACGGCTACCGCGGATACGTGTCAATCGAGAATTTTTCCCAAGAAGACCCGCTCCAAATCGTACCGCGGGCAACGGCCATGTTGAAACGCAAGCTTCGGGCGCTTTCCGGCACACCCTGATCCCTGCCGACAGCAAACCCGACCACCGCCAAGCGACCACAGACCGGCAGAATCAAAGCCCCTGTCGCTCATCCCCTTTTTCCGTTGATTTTTCCGTAAGAACCTCTATATTGGGTTATATAAGACCCTTCATGGCACGAGAATCTCTGTTCCGGGATCTGAGGAACGATGGCCGACAACCTGAAAACCAAAGCGTATAACCATATCCGTCATGGGCTGTTGATGGGCCAGTGGGCGGAGGGCGCCTTCTTTTCCACCGGCAAGGTCGCCAAACTGATTGGAATGAGCTATACGCCGGTGCGAGAGGCCATCATTCAACTGGAGAGCGAGGGACTGGTCGAAACCGTGACGAATCGGGGGATTCGCCAGCGCCGGCTTTCTCGCGACGAACTCCAGGAAAAATTCGAGTTGCGTATCCTGCTGGAGAGCGGAGCGGCCAAGCTGGCGGCTCAAAAGGTCACGCCGCAGGAACTGGCGGAACTCCGAACAAATCTGCTCGACCATTTGAATTCCCTGCGGCAGTACCGTCGAAAGATCGGATATCCCCAGGACAACCCGGCTCCGATCCCGCCGGCGTCCATTACCACCGATCCGGATCTGAGGAACATCTATCAACTCAATATCTACTTCCATCTGACGATCATTCGGGCCGCCCGAAACCAGCAGTTGGCCAAACTGGTGGGCGATCTCCATATCCTGACCCAGGTGCTTCGCACGCACGTCGTGCTTCCCGGCCAGAACTACATCAAACAGATCGCCCGCGACTATGGATTTCACCGCCGAATCTTCCGGGCCCTGGAACGACACGACGCCGATCAGGCCTATTTCTGGATCGAACGGCACGTCACCAACGCCATGAAGCATCACATGGCGGTCTTTGACTACCTGCAGCAGCTCCAGACCTCGGTGATCACCCAGGCCTTCGAGGTGCCGGACGTGCTGATTCACCCGATGCGGCAGACCGAACAGAACATTGCGGCCACTCCGCCAGATGAGGAGAATCCCGGCGGAACGTCCGCCGAATAAAACACCTTTCTTGGTGAGGGAGAGTCCGATGAAGAACACGAGGAGAGTCTTGCTGCTGTTCCTGAGTCTGGCATTGTCCTACGGCATGGCCCAGGGTTACGAGTACTCGGACGATTTCAGCACAACGGCCGGGAATCCCAACGGCGTGTGGTCGTACGGATATCTGGCCAACAGTGGAGACGGTCCTTTCGTCGCCCACAACCACACCATGCCCGCCGGTACGGGCCTGGCCTTGTGGGAGACGGACGGCGATCCGGATTCGTCCGGAAACATCAACAAGGCCGCCGGAGCGGAAGATCATCCGGAGTGGGGCGGCATGAGCTGGGAAGCCGGGATGACCTCCATGATGATCCCCACCGATCCCACCAAGTGGTCCGCGGTTGTCTTTACCGCCCCTCAAGCGGGACAGTGGAACGTATCCGTTGATTTCCAAAACCGCTGGATGAACGGCAACGGTTCAAACGTGTTCGTGAGGATCAACGGTACGAACGTGCTGTTGGATCAGATCGACGGATTTCCGGGCTCCTCACTGGGCGCCCCGGTGGTCGCCCCGGTTTCCACTGATGGGTGGAACGCCGGCTACGACGGCGTTGCGACCCTGAATCAGGGAGATACCATCATGTTTGGTGTCTACAAGTGGGCCGAAGCCTCTCATCAGGTTGCGATAGACGCCAGCATTACCCCGGTCCCCGAACCCATGATCCTGAGTCTGCTGGCGCTGGGCGGACTGATGCTGAGGCGAAAACCCTAGCCGGACTCTGCTCCACGGAGCGGACAAGCCTCATAACAAAACGTGTGAAAGGCGTGTATAGCCAGGCAAAGAGGAACGCCTTCCACACGTTTTCTTTATTGTAGGCATACTACCGGCCGATGCTCGTCGTCGACTATCTCGTGCCCGAACCGGCCACCATCCTGCTCCTGGCGATCCCGTGCCTGTTCTGGCGGCGGCTCCTGGGCAACCGGTAAAAGAGCGGTCGCCCAGCCGGGACGGCGTGTGCCCGCCGCATGGCACGGCCAGGGCTGGCGCGGCACCCGTCGCCCCGGATGAGGCAAAAACCCGGGTCAGTGTGGCCTGCGCAAAGCACTTGCTTTTGCGACGGCTATCTGGTATCCTATGAAGCTTGTGAGAAATGGGCAGGGCTCTGGGTTCCTCTCTTGCTTTCCCACTCAGTGGAGGCTGAATGGGAAACGCCGATCCTGAGAAGAGGATGGGTGGCCAGAAGCCGTCCATGGGCACATTGATGGGAGAGAGAGATGAAGACCAGATCGTTTTCTGGGCGGTTGGCGTTCGTTATGATCGTCCTGTTATGCCTTCCTTCAGCCGGTCGGGGCGATCCGTTCAGCATCGTGGCCCTGCCCGACACCCAAATCTACAGCCAGAGCTATCCCGAGACGTTCACCAGCCAGACCCAATGGATCGTCGATAACCAGTCCACCCGGAATATTTCCTTCGTGACCCATCTGGGCGATTTGGTCAACGTCGCCGACGATTCGACCCAGTGGCAGAACGCGAACGCCTCGATGAACGTCCTTCATGGACAGGTACCCTACAGCGCGTGCATGGGCAACCACGACGTCGGGTCGTACTACGACTCCTACTTCGGCCCTTCCCGCTACAGCGGCATGTCGTGGTACGGCGGAGGTTCAACGAATTCCCGGAACCACTATCAGACCTTCTCCGCCGGCGGCTACGACTTCCTGCACCTGAACCTTCAATTCGCTCCCGACGCCGGCGCAATCTCCTGGGCACAGTCCGTCCTGGATGCGAACCCCGGAAAACAGACGATCGTATCGACCCACTCGTACCTGGACCTTGGCGGCTACACGTCCCAGGGCTCCAGCATCTGGAACAGCTTCGTCAGGTCCAACTCGCAGATCTTCATGGTCCTCTGCGGCCACATGCACGGCGAAAACCAGCAGGTCTCGACCAACGACGCGGGCGGCAAGGTGATCGAGATGCTAAGCGATTACCAGACCTATTCCAACGGCGGCGACGGGTATCTGCGAACCCTGGAATTCGACGCCGCCAGCAGCCGGATCAACGTCCAGACCTACTCGCCGACCAAGGGGGAATACCTGACCGACTCGGACAGCCAACTCAGCTACGACGTAACGTTCGGCTCGACGATCCAGGTCAACGGATTCATCGAGCCGCCGCCGGACCCGCCACCCGCCTATACCATCACCCTCCAGCAGGGGATCAGCGGATACGGCGGCACGGTGGACACGGAGCTGAAGTCCGCCGACCCCGACGCGGTGCAAGGGGCCAATGCGTCGATCAAAGTGGACTCGTATGACGGCTCGTCCCCCGGGCCGACCCAGGGGCTCGTGCGGTTCAGCGGCCTGGTCGGCGACAATGCGGGCAGGATCAGGCCGGGGATGAACGTGACCTCAGCCGCGCTGACCCTCAACGTCACCAATGAGGGAAGCGGGCTCAACGCCCACCGCGCCCTTGTGAACTGGAACGAATCGTCGACGTGGAACGGGACGGGTGCGGGCATCCAAGCTGATGGCGTCGAGGCCCAAGCGGTTGCCGACGACTCCGTTGGCGCCAACAACTCCGGCGCAAACGTCACCGAGGGAACCGTAACGCTTGACGTGACGTCCAGCGTCGCCGCCTGGGCCAACGGCCAAACCAATCGCGGCTGGGCCATTCTACCGTTCTCAAGTGGAACGAACGGGATTGTCTTCGACTCCTCGGAAGACAGCAATCCGCTCTACCGGCCGAAGCTCACCGTCATCGTCGAAATGGACCCCTCGCTCTCGCAGGTGGTTTTCCAGAACGGGCGAACCGGATACTCCGGAACGTCGGACACCGAGCTGCGCCAGGCCGCTCCGGATACGAGCCAGGCGTCCGCAACCGGCATGACGGTTGACGCCGACGATGGCGGTGGCAAGACCCAGGGCCTGATCCGGTTTGACGATCTCTTCGGCTCCGACGAAGGGCAGGTCCCATACGGTTCGGATATCGCCCTGGCCAGACTCATCCTCGACATCACCAACCCCGGCAGCGGGTTCACTCTGCACCGGATGCTTTGCGGCTGGGATGAAACGGACACCTGGAACTCCCTCGGCGATGGGATCCAGGCCGACGACGTGGAGGCCATGTCCATCCCCGAGTTGGTCATCGGGGCCAACAACGACGGCGGGAACGTGACGAACGGGCTCCTCCAGCTCGACGTCACCGACACGCTGCGGAGCTGGATCGACGGCGAGGAGAACTGGGGATGGATCCTGCTTCCCCTGGCCAGCGGCACAAACGGGATCGATTTCTACAGCTCGGAATACACGCTGAATCACCGGCCGATGCTCGTCCTTGACTATGCGGTTCCCGAACCGGCCACCATCCTGCTCATGCTCATCCCATGCCTGCTGCGGCGAAGACTCTCTGAATAACCCGGAAAACGCGACCTCATCTCGCCTGTGAATTCCCGCGGGCGATGAAACGCATCACCGGTTGCAGCCGGAGCAGATGACGCTTGCATCGGCCCCGGGGCGGCGGTAGATTCCCTGAAAGCAACGGCAGGGCGCAGAGGCACCGCGATGGCAGGTCCTGACGCCGGTTCCGGGTTATCTTGCATGGGAGGATTCTCGATGGCCGTTCAACAGCAGTTCGAGCCGATGTCGGTAGGGCAGATTCTGGACCGGACGTTCAAGATGTACCGGGCCAATTTCCTGCCGTTCATCGCGATCGTGGCCGTGGTCTACATCCCGATCGGACTGATCCAGGGGATCGCGCAGGCGATGCTCCAGTCAAGCGTCCCGATGCAGACCGTTCCCTACGAGGACTACCAGTACGAGGAAGAGGGTTTTGACGAAGACGGGTTCGAGCAGGACGGGGCGCGCGAGCCCGGCGAGGCGGCCATGATGCTCGGCCAGACGACGCCGGAGGGCTTTGAGCAGTTCGAACGGCTCCGATTTCAGCAGGAACCGAGCGTCGGGATGGCGCTCGGCGGAGCGGTGCTGATGCTGATCACGGTTTTCCTGATCGTCGTTGGATACAACCTCTGCACGGGGGCCTTGATCAAGGCCGTGTCGGAGTTCTACCTGGGCCGTGACGTGACGGTCGGACAGGTCTATCGGGCGGTCTGGCCGAGGCTCGGAACGATCATCTGGGCGGCGATCCTGGTCGCCGTGGCGGTCATGTTCGGCTTCGCCCTGCTCATCGTGCCCGGCGTGATCTTCGCCCTGTGGTTCGCGCTGACCACTCAGGTGGTGGTTTTGGAGGACAAGAAGGCGACGGCGGCCATGTCGCGAAGCCGCCAGTTGGCCTCCGGCAACCTGGGCAAGGTATTCGGCGTGGGCTTTCTGGCGATGGTCATCACCTGGGTGATCAGCATTGCGTTCGGCGTGCCCGCCGCACTGATCACGGGTTTCGACGGCACTCCCTCCGCCGCCCAGACGCTGGTGGCGCAGCTCATCCAGACCGCGGGCCAGATCGTCGCCCTGCCCATCGTGACCGGCGCGCTGATCCTGCTGTACTACGATCTGCGAATCCGCAAGGAAGGCTTCGATCTGGAGATGCTCGCCCAGTCGCTGCAGACCCACGAGGCCCGTTAGCATGACGATCGGATCGCTTCACAGCGGTTCGCGCCGGACCCGGTATCGCCGGCCGGTGAAGCTTCTTGCGCTGGTGCTGGCGTTGTGGGCGACCGGACGGGCGTCGGGCCAGGTGTCCGAGGGGCCGGGCTCTTACAGCCGCCCGGAGGTCGGTGCGATCCGCAGCGAGGTGCGGGACATTCTCGCCGACCCGCGCTACGCCCCTCGCCAGTCGCTCTGGCAGATCATCACCGAGTGGTTCAGGGAAAGGTTCTCGGATTGGAACGCCCCACATATCCCCGAATCCCTGGCCAGGGTCCTGTGGACGATTCTGCTGGTCTGGGCCATACTGGCGCTGGTGGCGATCCTGGCCCACCTGATCTGGACGATCGCCGTCTTGTGGCCGCGTCGACGGCGAGAAGAGGCGGAGGCGGGCCCGCTCGGCGATCTGAGGAACCGGGGCTACCAGGACCTCGTCTCGGCCATGGCGGACAGCGCAGCCAAGGGCGATTTCCGCCATGCCGCCGCGCTGATGATGCTGGCCTTGCTCCAGTGGCTCGACGCCCGCCGCCTCGTCCGCTTCCACGAGAGCAAGACCAACGGCGACTACGTGCGGGAGTACCCGCCCGAGCGGGCAAGTCGGCGCGGCCTCCGGCAATTCGTGAACGTGTTCGACCGGGCGATCTACGGCGGGAACGTCTGCGATCGCGCGACCTACGAGCAAATGCACGCGATGTTTCAGGAATTCCATGAGCAGGTCCGGCAAGAGTCATAGAGACGAATACCTGATCCTGATCGTCCTGGGTCTGGTGGTGATTGGGACGACCGCGCTGCTGACGATGGACCGGTGGAGGGACGGCGCGGCGTCCAAGCGGCCCTATCCGAGCACCTACTCCAACACTCCCGAAGGAATGCGGGTCTATCACACGCTGCTGGACCGGCTGAGCCTGAAGGCCAAGCGGAACGAGTCGCCGCTGTTTCACGAGGAACTGGCCGAAGTCGACGTGCTGTTCCTGCTGAACCCGGTCTCGCGGGTGGACAGAATGGAACGGGAAGAACTCGACGAATGGCTGCGAGCGGGCGGAGTGCTGGTAACGTCCGACCCATCGTCGGTCGATCTGGCCAGGACGGTGGTCATGCAGAGCGAGGAACGTCCGCAGCCGTTTCCCCGCCGATCGCCGCCTCGCGACCTCGCCGACGTGACCGCGGTCGCGGAGAACGAGCCGGATCTGCCGCTGGCCCGCGACGTCTCTTCCATCGCCACCGTCAGCCCCGCTACGCTGGACATCCAGCCGCAGGACCCGCCGCGGACCTCGGGCCAGGTCGAGCGGCTTTTCGCGGACGAGCGAGGGCTTCGCGTCGCCGCTGCGCCCGTCGGCCGCGGCTGGGTGATCGCGCTGGCCGACTCCTCGTTCCTCAACAACGGCTGGATCGGCCTGGCCGACAATGCAGTCCTGGCGGTCAATCTCGCCGCCTACGCCCGGAATCTGGCGCGTGGCCCGAACGTAAGCTTCGACGAATACCACAACGGGTTCGGCCGGCGTCTCTCCGGCTGGTCGATCATGTGGGCGATGCTGCTGGAGACCGCCGCCGGATGGGCGGTCCTGTCGCTGACCGCAGCGGGCATACTGTATTTGTTCTACCGCGGACGGCGATTTGGCAGCCGCTATCCGCTGGAGCGGCGACGACGGCGGTCCAAGCTGGAGTACATCCAGTCGGTGGCAACGACGTACCAGGCGGCTGGGGCCAACCGCCTGACCTTCGGGCATCTCTATCAGCGCCTGCGCCGGCGACTGGCCGCCGCGGTCGGACTTCCCCCTTCCGCGGACAGCGGCGACGTGGCCGCCGCCCTCGCGCGGCGGATGGAGCAGCCGGCTCAGCGATACGATGCGGTCCTGCGGCAATGCGACGCAGCCATGGCCCAGCGGCGTCTGTCGAACGGACAACTGCGGCAACTGACGGCCGAACTGGCCGCGATTGAACTGGAGGTTTTGCATGGAAATCAGGCAGGCCAATGAGCTCGCCAACCGGGTGGTGGCGGAACTGGGCAAGGTGGTGGTCGGGCAGACCGGCCCGATCGAACAGATGACCGCGGTGCTGCTGGCCGGAGGACACGCCCTGCTCGAAGGGGTGCCGGGCACGGCCAAGACGCTGCTGGCGCGGGCCCTCTCGCACGCCACGGGCAGCCAGTTTCGACGGGTCCAGTTCACCCCCGACCTGATGCCCTCCGACATCCTCGGAGTCAACATCTACAACACCGCGACCGGGCAGTTCGCGTTTCGTCCCGGGCCCGTCTTCGCCGACCTGCTGCTCGCCGATGAGATCAACCGTGCCCCGGCCAAGACCCAGTCGGCCCTGCTCGAAGCGATGCAGGAGCACCAGGTGACCATCGACGGGGTCTCGCACCCGATGTCGCCGGTGTTCACCGTCTTCGCCACCCAGAACCCGATCGAGTTTGAAGGCACCTACCCGCTGCCCGAGGCGCAGGTGGACCGGTTCATGATGAAAATCCTTGTCGACTATCCGACCGAGGAACATGAGACGGCGATCCTGGACAAGGTGGAAAGCGGCTTTGACGCGTCCGACCTTCAGACGGCCCGTATCGAGACGGTCTTGGACCCAGCCGTCCTGGCCGAGCTGCGACAGACGGTGCGGAACGTGCGCGTCGAGGAGATGGTGCGACGCTACGTGACGCAGATCGTCCGGGCCACCCGCTCCATGCCGCAGATCTCGCTGGGAGCCAGTCCGCGGGCGGCGGTGCTGCTGATGCTGGCGGCCAAGGCGGCGGCGGTGATCGCCGATCGAAACTACGTGACGCCCGACGACGTCAAGGCCATGGCCGCGCCCGTGCTCCGCCATCGGATGCTGCTGCTGCCGGAACTCGAGGTCGAAGGCCGCACCAGCGACGACTGCATCGCCGAATTGCTTCTGAAAGTTGAGGTGCCGCGGTAAATGGTCCCTTCGCCGCGACTGATCATCCTGGTGCTCGCCGCCGTGCCCATCTTCCTGGGCGGGGCGATCTACGGTCCGCTGGCCGCGGTGGGATTGATCTACGCAGCGGCGCTGGGACTCTACGCCCTGATCGACCTGCTGCTTCTGCCGCGCCGGCGGAGCATCGTCATCCGGCGCCTGGCCCCTTCGCGAGTCTCGCTGGCTTCGCCGACTCCGGTGCGATTCGAGATCGAGAACAACACGCGCCGCCGGCTGACGCTCCTGCTGGCCGAGGACCTGCCCGCCGTGATGCGGACCGACCCCGATCCGTGCCGGACAATCATCGCAGCCGGAGGCCGCGCCACCGTCGAATACCGTCTGACCGCCAGGAAACGCGGACGATACCGGTTGGATCGCGTGGACGTCCGCGCCCTGCCCGCGGGCGGACTTTTCTATCGGCAGTTCGCCCTGCACCTGCCGGCCGAGGTGCAGGTCTTCCCCAACCTGGTCAACGTCCGCAAGTACGAGCTTCTGCTGCGGCGAGGCCTGACCGCCGAAGGCATCATGCGCCTGCGCCAGTTCGGGCAGGGCGCCGAGTTCGAGAGCCTGCGCCAGTACGCGGACGGCGACGACATGGCCCGGATCGACTGGAAGGCCACCGCCAAACGCTCGCGGCTGATCGTCCGGAACTTCGAGCCTGAACGCCAGCAGAGCGTGCTGGTGGCGATTGACGTGGGACGGGCCACCGCCGGCGAGTTCGCCGGCCTCAGCCGCCTCGACTACCTGATCAACGCCGCCCTGATGCTCGGCTACGTCTCGCTCCGCCAGGGCGACTGGTTCAGCCTCGTCGCCTTCAGCGACCGGATCGAAAGCTACCTGCCGCCGCTGCGCGGAATCAAAAACATCGACCGCGTGGCCCGGTCGCTCTACGCCCTCGAACCGCGGCTGGTCGAATCCGACTACGGCGGAGCCTGCCGCTTCCTCGGCCTGCGTAACCGCAAGCGAAGCCTGATCTGCGTCATGACCGACATCATCGACCGCCAGGCCAGCGACATCCTGATCGCCTACATGGCCCGGTTCGCCAGGCACCACCTGCCGCTGGCGGTCACGCTGGCCAACCCCGAGGTCCGACAACTCGCGGACCGCCCGCTGGCCCGCAGCGACGATCTCTACGCCCAAGCGGTGGCGATGGACGTCCTGAACGCACGCGAAGAGGCCCTCACGGGCATGCGGCGAATGGGTATCTCGGTGCTCGACGTCCCGCCCGACGCCCTCACGCCCGAACTGATCAACCGCTACGTGCTGATCAAGTCAACGCAGCGTCTCTAAGGCCCGTCGGCTCGGGACCGCGAGCCGTCAACAGCACGTAAGCCAACGCACCGCCGCCCAGCAGAACTCCCAGCAGAATCTTCAGCCCACCCGGCAGATACGACGGAGTAATCAGCGTCTCAACCAGGCCCGCGACCACGAACATCGGAATCGTGCCCAACACCAGCAGGACCGCCTCGAGCCCCCCCTGCCGCAACGACTCCCGCCGGGTCAACCGTCCCGGCAGGGCCAACGAAATGCCAAGCCGCAACCCCGCGCCCGATGAAACGAGAATCGCAAAAATCTCCAGAATCCCGTGCCCGGCGATGAACGACCAGAACTCGTAGCTCAATTGATGGCTGGCAAAGTGCCCGGCAAATCCGCCCAGCATGATCGCGTTGAACAGCACGATATAGCACGTGCCGATCCCCGCGGTTATCCCGAGGGCGAAGGCCACGAACGAAACCCGGATGTTGTTCGTCACGATCCCCGTGGCCATCGGCGGCTTGTCCATATGCCGGAACCGTTCGCTGATGTCCTCAGCCGTGACCTCCTCGCTGCCGTCCACCATGTCGAATTCGAACGGCACCAGCCGGTACGCCGTCGAAGGACGCATCACCACGCTCGCATACGCCCCCAAACCGCCAACCAGAAATATCACCACCGCCAGAACCACGTAAGCCCACAGCCGCCGAAACAGCCGCGGATAGTCCCAGCGAAAGAACCGCCAGATCGCCAGCAGAGGCCGCGGACGTGCGCCGCGATACAGATGGCTGTGCGCCTGAACCGCCAGCCGGTTGATCCGGCTTTGGGTCGTGGGGTCCAGATGATAGAGCCGGGCCCGCGCCACATCCACCGCCACCGCCGGGTACAGCCGGGTCAACTCGTGCAGTTGCTCCTCGCTCAGCGTCCCAACGCCACGCCGGCCCATCGCCTCAAGCAACTCCTCAAGCCGGTCCCAGGCCGGACCCCGCGTTTCCAGGAATCGAGCCGCCGTCATGGCTGCGCCTCCGGAGGCTTCTCCGACTGCTCAGCCCGGCGGGCCTTGTCCATCAGTTCATCCACGTAGGCCTCCATGACCACCACCGACATCTCCGGCAGTTGCACGCCAAGCCGGGCCAGAATCGGCGCCAGCAGCTTGGGCAACACCCGCTCGCGGGCCTCCAGACTCAGCTCCGTGCGACGGATGTGGTAATTGGCAATGACCCGGTACTCCTGCGGGGTCAGCGACGTGGCCCGCAGCGCCGCCGGACTCATCGCCGCCTCCCACTCCTTGGGCGTCGTCCGGTCGCTGAAGGCCGAGTAGTCCGTCGCCTGCTCCGAGATCACCACCGTCCCAGCCGCCAGATCGCCCAGACGCTGCACCTTTCTGGTCAGGAACATCGTCACACCGGCCACGCCGTAGCCGAAAGGCATCAGATCGACGATCCGCAGCAGATTCCGCGTCGCCACCTCCGCAAAACCCACGCCACCTCCGCCCTCCCTCACCACGCGAATCCGCATGTGCCGCTTGCCCGGCGTCTGACCGTTCCACCAGTATTCGAACAAAATGGGATAGCCCCAAAACATCAGGAAAAGGACAACGACCATGAACGCCACCGCCCAGGCTTGCATGTTGAAGGCGGCGCCCACCGAGTTGATGCCAGAAGCCAGAAGCAGCAGAAGAAAGCCTATGAAGAAGACCAGAAACATGATGATCACGTCGATCACCCCTGCCACCAGTCGGGAACCGATGCCCGCAAGCCGCTGCTCCAGCTCGACGTTTTCCGGAGTCTCGATCAGATCGAAATCCTGTTCCTGCATTGTTCCGTCCTTGCCGCCTGAAACCGCCCGCGATCATACCATCAGCGGATCGGCCGGGCAAGCAGCCACCGCGGATGAGCTTCACGACGGCATCCCGCTCAGCGGCCGGACAATAGCTTCGGCGAAAGGCTCAGGAACAGCAACGGCAGCACGGTCAGGAGAAAACACGGGATGCCGAAGAACAGCGCCGGCGGCACTTCGTGGAACTGGCGGGCCTGCCCGGTCCAGTCGTCGAACAGGAACAGGTCGCCGAGGCCGAAGGTCTCCTCGCGGCCGATCGAAAGCCACAGCTTGTCCGCTGCGTCCCCGTTCGGCCACGCGACCACGTAATAGCGCCCGCTCTGCGGCAGCGTCACTGTCACCTCCTTGACAATCCACGAAGTCGTATCGGTGAACGTCTCATGAAAGACCCGCGGATCGCTCACGTCCTCGGTGGTAAAGACCCGGCCGCCCAAGCCTTCCGGCGTGTCGAACGGCAGGTCGATCGGCTCGAAACCCGATCCCAGCAGGGCGAAACTCGGCCGATAGTCAGCCAAACGATCAATCTTGGGCAAACCCAGTTGCAGAAAAACCTCAAACCCCGCATCGGCCACGAACGTGAGCCACAGCCGCAGCTCTTGCCCCTGTAATTCGTAGTACACCACCTGCGAGACCGCCGGCCGGTCGATCTGGATGGCGTTTTGCCACGCCGAAGCGTCGCCGTCAGGAAAGACCGGCCGGTGAGCCGTCGCCGTCCCGCCCCAGCAGATCGCCCAGAAAACCGCCGCCAGCCCCACGCTCAATCTGCGTCGCATCGCGTTCATGGTCGATCCCCCATAATGACCCTTAGATAATCATAGTCTCCCAAGCCCTACGTTGGGTTTCTTCACCCCATACGGGCGTTTTCACTGCGTCACCTGCCCCATCTATCAGGTCACAAACCGCGTTCAGACCCTATAAAACGGGTATGAGCTCGTGGCACGGCGTTTGCACAATTGGTCATCCAGAGAAACGGTACGGAAGAATTGGAGGCCCAAAAATGTGGATGCGATTTCTGATCGGCGCGGTCGTCCTGTTGGCGATGTTCCTGGTCACCACCCTCTTCCTGTGAGACGCAAGCGATGGATGACACTCAGGACAAGCGGATCAGTATGGCGACCAACAGGATCCCCGCCAGAACAGCCCCAACGATGCCCGTGATGAACATGACCTTCATCATGCCCATCGCCCTCCCAGCCATGCCGAGAAAGCGGTTGTTCAGGTCGTAAACGCCGGTGATGCCTTCCTTGAGATCCTCAAGGGCCTTCTGCTGCGTCTCGCCCACCCGCACCAGGCTGGCCAGATTGTGGCCGAGCTGCTCGAGGTTTTCCAGCATCGCCCGGTCGGCCTGGGCGTGGCTCTGCATCTGGTCCTCGATCATCTCGAGCTTTTCCGACTGCTCGCGGTAGGATTTGGGCAGGGCGTCCAGGGTCGAACTCAGCTTCTCGTTGGCCTGGCCCATCCGATCGAGCTTGCCGGAGATCTGCTCCATCATGCGAAGCTGCTGGCCGATCAGGTCGGGCATGGGCCGAAGCGAATCGGCGATCCGCTCCGAGATCGGGCGGTGGCTCCTGAGGTACTCCGAAAGCTGGTTGAACGACTCCTCGATTCGCGACCGGACCTGGGCCAGTTCGCCGGAATACTGTTCGAGCTGGCGGGCCAGTTCCTGGCCTCGAAACCATCGTCGCCAGCCGCCGGCGGAATCCTCATCCGGCTCGCCCGGCCCTTCCGCCTGGGTCCCCGGTTCGTCCGGCATTTCGCCGGCTTCGTCCCGGCGGTTGGTCAGTCGCTTCCAGAGATTCGGCTTCTTCTCATCCGTCATGACCGCGTCCTCCCGGTCGGACTCAGCTTGCCCGCAGAACGGCCTTACAGCGGTTCTGCAGGGCCTCGGTAATGGCCTGCTGGTACTGGTCGACCTGCTCGTGGGTCAGGCTTCGCTCCGGATGGCGAAACTCCAGGGTCAGGAAGATGCTCTTCTTGCCCGGCGCAACCTGCTTGCCGCGGAACAGCTCGTTGAAGCGGATGGTCTGAAGCTCCTCGATGTGCAACTCGTGAATGGTCCGCTCGATCCGGTCCCAGGTAATCGGCTCATCGACCACAATCGACAAATCCCGTTCGATCGCCGGGTATTTGGCCAGCGGCTGATAGACCGGCGTGGTCCGCGGCAGTTCCAGCAGCAGTTTAAAGTCGATCTCGGCCACGCACACCGGCTTGCGGAGATCGAACTGCTTGCGGATCGCCGGCGAGATCGATCCGGCGATGCCCAGCCGCACCTCGCCCAGCCACACCTCCGCCGACTGGTCCGGCAGGAACCACTTGAGCGGCACGGGCTTAAGTCGCAGCTCACCGGGTCGGCCCAGCAGATCGGCTACGTGCTCCAGCGCCCCGCTCACCACGCGAAGTTCGCGCATCGAGACCATCGCCAGGTGGATCCGCTCCTTGGGCAGCCCGCCGTCTTGCGGCGGCGGATAGACCCGCGCGATCTCGTACAACTCGCACAGGCGGTTGCCCACGTTCTGGTTGAGCCGCGACGACTCCAGCAGCGACGGCGCCAGCGTGCAGCGAAGCACGTTGTCCGCCCGCCGCTGATGATCGGCCACCGTCAGCATCCGGTCGGTCTCGACCTCCGTGAACAGCCCCGCCGTCTCCGGCGAGACCAGCGACACCGTCATCGCCTCGTTGAACCCCGCCTGGTTCAGGCCGTCGGAAACCAGATCGGTCACGATCTCCTGGCGGCTGCGACGCTGGGCGGCGATCCGGATCGTCTCGCGCATCGGCACCTTGTCGTAACCCCAGATGCGGCCGACCTCCTCGACCAGGTCGATCGGACGGGTCACGTCGCGACGCCGATGCGGCGGCACTTCGACCGCGAACCCCCCTTCGACCGGCTCGACCGCAAAGCCGAGACTCGTCAGTATCTGCTGAACCGCCGCCCGAGGCGCCTCGATGCCCAGGATGCGCTGAATCAGGGCCATCGGCAGGGTCAACTGCGCCGGCTTGAACGGCTCGGCCCAGACGTCCACCATGCCGCGGGCGATCTGGCCGCCCGCCGTCTCGACGATCAACCGGGCCGCCCGGCGCGACGCCCACTCGGTGGCCACCGGATCGACTCCGCGTTCGAACCGGTACGACGATTCGGAATGCAGATTGAGCTGCCGCGCGGTGCGGCGAACGCACAGCGGGTCGAACTCCGCGCTCTCCAGCAGCACGGTCGTGGTCGTCGCGGAAACCTCCGTCTCAAGCCCGCCCATCACGCCCGCCACCGCCACCGGCCGACGGGCGTCGGCGATGATCAGGTTGCGGTCGGACAGCTCGTGCTGCGAACCGTCGATGGCCACGATCGTCTCGCCGCCGCGAGCCCGGCGAACGATGATCCTATGCTCAGCCAGCTTCGCACAGTCGAACGCGTGCAGCGGCTGGCCAATCTCGAACATCACGTAGTTGGTCACGTCGACGACGTTATTGACGCTCCGCACCCCGACCGCCTCGAGCCGCCCGACCAGCCACGCCGGCGATGGCCCGATCTTAACGCCCTCGATCACCCGGGCGGTGTACCGCGGACACAGGTCCGGATCATCCACCCGCACCGAACAGAGCCTGGCCGCCTCGGCTGGGCTTTCCTTCAGTTCGATCTGCGGGAGCCGCAGCGTCCGTCCCAACACCGCCGCCGCCTCGCGGGCCAGCCCGATCACGCCCAGGCAATCCGGCCGGTTGCTGGTCACCTCCACGTCCAGAACCGCCTGGTCGCCCTCGCCAATCAACTCTTCGAGGCTCAGGCCCGACTTGGTCAGCCGCTCGGCCAACTCCTCAGCCGAGCAATCCACATCCACATATTCCTTGAGCCACTCAAGTGGTGCTTTCATTCCATCAAACTCCCTGCATCGGACGGAAACTCGTATGAATACTTTATTGTCTTGCCTCCCGCAATTCCACACAAGGCAAAAATCATCGGGGCCAAGGGCTTGAGCGGGCAACGGCGTACAGAAAAACCGAGGGTTGTCAAAGTCGCGATTTGGCTGTACAATTGCACGTATTCAGGGTGGTTGGCAGCTTCCAGGGTGCGGGAGGATCAGGGTGAGTGGGACGTTTCGCCAGAACCCGTTGGCGGATGGCACGTCAAAACGACTGAGTGAAAAGCCCGCCGTGCTTGTCGTGGATGATGAGGAATCGATCCGCGAGACTCTGCGGGTGGTCCTGGAGAACCAGGGCTACCGGGTCGAGACCGCCGAGACGGCTCAGCAGGCCTTGAAGGCTGCGGAACTGGCCCGCATCCATTCCGTTCTGCTCGATATCCACCTGCCGGATGCTGGGGGAATGGACCTGCTCGAACCGCTGAAGCACACCAACCCGGACATGGGCGTCCTGATCCTGACCGGTAACGCCTCGGTGGAGACGGCGGCCGAGGCCGTCCGGCGCGGGGCCTGGCGGTATCTGACCAAACCGCTGAACCTCGACCAGGTCCTTCAGGCGGTTCGGGAATCCGTCGAGAGACAGCGGCAACTCCAGCTTCAGCGCGAGACCCAGGACGAACTCGAGTGCCGGGTCCGCCAGCGGACTCAGGAACTCGCCGAGGCCAACGCCGCCCTGCGGAAGGAAATCGAGGAACGCAAGCGGTCGGAACGCGAGCTGGCCGCCGTCCGCGAGGAACTGGCGGCAGAGCTTAAGGAGATGGTCCGTTTGCACGAATTGGGCACGCGGCTCTCGCCCGAGGTCGATTTCAACGAACTCCTTCGGGAGATCCTGGAGGCGTCGGTGTCGCTGCTGGGCTCGACAATGGGCTGCATTCAGTTGCTGGATCATCGGCGCAACGTGCTGACGATGGACGCGGCCATCGGCTACGGTCCGGGATACGCCGACCTCTTCTGCGAGGCGCATCCCGGTTTTGCGGCCTGCGGCTGCGCCTGGCGGCGCGGGGCCCGCGTGATTATCGAAGACGTGCGGTCCGACCCGGTCTACGCCGAACGCGGATTGCGGGCGGCGGCCGCGAGGGCCGGCTACCGTGCGGTCTGCTCGACCCCGCTGTTCACCCGAACGGGCGAATTCCTGGGCACGCTGTCGGTCAATTTCCGCCAACCGCACCGTCCGAGCGACCGGGAGTTGAGGCACCTGGACCTGTACGCCCGACAGGCGGCTGAGATCATCGAGGCGGCAAGCCGCCGGCTCGAGCGCGAACGGATCGAGCAGCGGCTTGAGGTCCTGGTCCACGAGCGCACAGCGGAGTTGGGCAAGGCCTACGACCGGCTTCGCGACGAGTTGGAGTGGCGTCAGGTCGCCGAACGGGCACTCCGGGAGTCCGAACGGAAATACCGCATGATCGTGGAGAACTCGCCGCTGGGTATCTGTCACTTCGACGCCGGCGGCGTGATCACCGCCGGCAACGAGGCGCTGCTCCAGATGCTCGACGGCGACCGGAAAGACCTGATCGGGTCCGAACTGCTCGCCCGGATGGCCGATCCGCAGATGCGCGAAGCGATTCAGGCCGTTCTGGCCGGCCGCTGCGCCACCTACGACGGCCGATACACCTCCATGCTCACCGGCAAGACGCTGTCCCTCAGCGCCCACCTTGCCCCGATCCAGGACGATGAAGGTGTGATCCAGGGCGGCGTGGCGATCCTTCAGGACGTCAGCGCCCGCCGCGAAGCCGAGCAAGCCCTGCATCGCCGCAGCGAGGAGTTGGCCCGGTCGAACGCCGATCTCCAGAAGTTCGCCTACATCGCCTCGCACGACCTGCAGGAGCCGCTCCGGATGGTCGCCTCGTTTCTCGGGTTGATCCAGCATCGCTACGGCGGGCGGCTCGACGGCGACGCCGACACGTACATCAACCAGGCCGTCGAGGGGGCCCGGCGGATGCAGGCGCTGATCCGCGGACTGCTGGCCTACTCGCGGTTGAGCACCCAGAGCCACCCACGGGCGGCCGTCTCGTGCCGCAAGGTCCTCGAACAGGTCCTGAGCAACCTTCAGTCCCGCATCGATGAAACCGGGGCGAAGGTGCTCTACGACGCGATGCCGACTCTGAAGGCCGACGAAATCCAGCTCGTCCAGCTCTTCCAGAACCTGATCGAAAACGCCCTCAAGTTCCGGGGCAACGGCGACCCGGAGATTCGGATCACCGCCGAAAACCGTGACGGCGGCTGGCACTTCTGCGTCCGCGACAACGGCATCGGCTTCGAACCGGAGTACGCGGAACGCATCTTCGTCATCTTCCAGCGGCTGCACTCCCAGGACCGCTACCCGGGCGCCGGCATCGGGCTGGCCGTCTGCAAACGGATCGTCGAGCGACACGGAGGACGAATCTGGGTCGAGTCCGACCGCGGCCGGGGCGCCAGCTTCCACTTCGTGATTCCGCAACAGGCCGCCGAGGGCGATCTACCGCAATAACCCCGTCTTTCCATGCCGGCCGGACCAGGCGCGCCGCCGCCGGAGTCGGTTTATCGGACCCCTGCGAATTCGTCGAGATTTCACTTGGCAAAACGCTGAGTTGTGGTAAAATGCCGGCATCATCGGGACGGACCGTTGGCGCTGTAACAGCGGGAACGGGGGGCGGAAGGCGGATGCCGACGCACGTTCCACAGGTCTTTCCAACAACACGGTACGGTAGACAGAACTGTCCGATTGGCGGGCCGGGCAGTCGGTAGTGAGGCGCCATGGGCGACGCTCGGTTTGCAGACCGACCCGTCGGCTGTGGCGACGCAGTGTGTGAACGTTGGACCGTGCCGCTACGACGCTCCTGGTGGAGCCGCAAGCACACCATGTTTTCAGCAAGAGATTTGCGCCAGGGAGTCGGGCATGAGCAACCAGGAACTAACCAAGCGATTCCAAGCCGTCGAAGGAATGGTGCGCAGCCTGCGCGACAAGTGCGGCCAAAACCTGCCCGAGCAACTCCTCGACGACGTCACGGCCGAGTTGCTCCGCATCCGTCATGACCTGGACGCGGTCTGGAAGGGCCAGCAGGACCTCCAGCGGCAGGTCCACCAGAGCAGCGAGAAGATCCTCCAGAGCAACCGCCAGCTCGAACGCGAACTCGAATGGCGTCAGGTGGTGGAAAACGCCCTCACCGAGTCGGAGCAGAAGTACCGGGCAATCTTCGAGAACTCACCGGCGGGAATCGCCCACTTCGACCGGACGGGAAAAATCACAGCGGTCAACCATGCCCTGCCGCAACTGCTGGGCCGGACCCGCGAAGACCTGATGGGCCTGTGCGTGTCCGAACGCATCCGCGATCCGCAGATGCGCGCCGCCTACGACGAGTGCATGGCCGGCCGCACGGGCCACTGGGAAGGTTGGCACAAACCCGGTTCCGGTGACAAGGCCCGCTACTGGCGGGTGAAGTTCGCTCCGGTCTTCGCCGACACCGGCGAACTGGCCGGAGGTACGGCGATCATGGAGGACGCCACCGCGGCCAAACAGGCCCAGGAAGACCTCGAGGCCAGCGAACAGCGATTTCGCCTGCTCTTCGACCGCGGTCCGGACCCCTACGTCCTGGCCGACTCGGAGGGCCGGCTCGTCGACGTCAACCGGGCCGTGGTGGACATGAGCGGGTACCCCCGCGAGGAACTGGTCGGCCGGCTCTTCCACGAGCTGGACGTGCTGCCGGCCCCGCAGGCCCAGCAGGCCCGCCGGCTGCTCGGGGTCACGCGGGACCGGACGGCGGCGGAAACCCGCGAGTTCACCATCCAGCGGCGGGACGGAAGACGGCGCATCATCGAGGCCAATGCCTTTCCGGTCGCCCTCGACGGCCAGACCCTCTACCTGGTGACCGCTCGCGACGTGACCGAACGGCGGCAGACCGAACAGGCCCTGCGCCGGCGCACCGAGGAACTGGCCCGCTCGAACGCCGAGCTTCAGAAGTTCGCCTACGTGGCCTCGCACGACCTCCAGGAACCGCTTCGAACGATCACCAGCTTCGTCCAGCTCCTGGAAATCCGCTACAAGGAAAAACTGGGCCCGGAGGCCGACCAGTACATCCAACTGGTGGTCGACTCGGCCCTGCGGCTCCAGCGGCTGATCCGAGACCTGCTGGATTTCTCACGCGTCCACACCCGCGGCAAGCCCTTCCTGCCCACCGCCGCCGGGCCCGTCCTCAAGCGGGCCGTCGAGAACCTGGAGGAGCGAATCCGCGACGCCGGCGCCCGGATCACCGCCGACGAGTTGCCGGTGGTCGTCTGCGACGAGGCCCAACTCCTCCAGCTCTTCCAGCACCTGATCGACAACGCGATCAAATTCCGCGGCGAGCGACCGCCGGCCATCCACATCTGGGCCCGGCGTCAGGAAAACCAGTGGCTCTTCTGCGTCCGCGACAACGGCATCGGCATCCCCGCCGAGTACGCCGACCGGGTCTTCGTGATCTTCCAGCGGCTCCACACCCGCCAGGACTACCCCGGCACCGGAATCGGATTGGCCATCTGCAAGAAGATCATCGAGCGCCACCACGGCAGGATCTGGTTCGAGTCGGTCCCCGGACAGGAAACCACCTTCTGTTTCACCGTTCCGGATCACCAGCAGTACGCGACGCTCTGCTGAGAGAGTAGCTCAGCCGCCGTTCCCCCGCTTCGAGCGGCGCTGGCGACGCTGTTTCTGCTTGCGAATCTTCTCCTGCCGGATCGCCTCGGGACTGGCGTCCCCGAGTTGCCGCGACTCGAGCAGTTCGCAAAGCCGCCGACGCGCGTAGAAACGGTTGAGCCGCTGGCTCCGCGACTGCTGCATCTTGACTTCCAAGCCGGTGGGCAGATGCTTGAGGCGCACGCAGCTGCTCGTGCGGTTGACCTTCTGGCCGCCCGGCCCCTGAGAGCGAATGAAACGCTCCTGAAGCTGCGACTCATCGAGACCGCACGCCGTCATCCGCGCGCGAAGCGCCTCGGCTGTTCGCGGTGAAACGCCGAAGTCCAGCATCGTACCCCCCTGCCGCTATGGCCGACCGGGTCTACTGACCCGCAGCCGGCAGCGCGGTCAGACCCAGCAGGGCCAGCAGCGGTCCGATCAGGCAGGTCGCGCAGCAACCGGGCAGCATGACCAGAGCCACCGCCGCGATCGTCAGCACCTTCACGCTCGTCATCATACGCTTCATCGATTGACTCCTTTCAATAGGAACGGCATCCATATGCCGGACATCATTTTGCCATTGATCGGACGATTTGAAAACAGAAAAATTCCGAAGCAAATGAGAGGATGCGGTCAGACGACGGCCTCGGCAAAACCCGCAAGGGCGCGATAGTCCATCGTCCCAACCTCACGCTGCTGGGCCAGCGGGATGAACCGAACGTCGGCGGGCTTGAGATTGAGCATTTCCGCTCCGAACGCGTCGATCGCCACCTGGTCGGTCGAAACCGCCACCGTCTCGCCCGGAACCACGTCGTCGGCGCTGCCGCCGGTCGGGCCGTTGCGCATCAGCTTGCGCGTGCCGTCAAGCACCACCAGCGTCGGTGTGATGAACCGCCCGAGCTCGACGATCACCGGGTGAATCTGCTGGTGAAAGCGGCTGCGCGATCCGCCGAAGAACCCGTACCAGTTCTTCATCGCCAGCGACGCCAGCGAGAGGTTGTGCGACTTGACCGTCGGCACGCCGATCAGCTTGTCACACCACCGCAGCGGCTCATCGAACATCTCCCACGTGCCGATCGTCCCGTCGTTGACCCGCACCGGCCGGAAGTCCGACGGCGCGGGCAGCCACACCCGTCCGCCCGCCTGCTCCACCGGCTCGAACAACTCCGCCCGCGTGAAACTCGTACGGGCGTCGCTCACCGGATAATCGGTCACCGCCACCTCGCCCGCTCCCGCCTCGTAGCAGAGCCGCACCACCTCGCCGACCACCTCCGGCGAACTCGTCGCCCCGACCCACGGCGACCGCGCAAACGCGCAGTTCACCTTGATCAAGACCTTCTCGCCGCGGCCGACGAACCGGCCCATGCCCCCCGCCAGTTCGACCGCCCTGCGGGTGATCGCTCGGCCATCCGCGCCGCGAGCCACCGCGAAAACGCCCTCGGTGCCCGGCACGCGAAACGGCCGCACCGGCCCTGCCGCCTTGCCCGCGGGAATCACGTGGCGATTGAGGAAATACGCTCCAGCCCCCAGCGTCACCCCTGCCGCGGCCGAGGCGGTAACCAGCTTCGAAAAAAACTCCCGCCGCGAAATCCGCTGATCCTGGTTGTCCTCACGCTCCGCCATCGCCGTCCTCGAAGGATCCAAAGAGCTTCCGCAGAAACTCCGCCGCCTCCTGCTCCGACAGTTCGCCGGTCAGCCCAAACGCCGCATCGCCACGCCGCGCCACCAGCAGCCGCCGGCCGAAGAAATCCGCCTGAAAACGATTCTCATCCCGCTGCAACACCTCGCCGCCGAACTCCGCCAGTTCTTCACCCAGCGCAGCCAGAAACGCCGAACCGTCATCATCGCCCAAGCGCTTCACGAATGCCTCGACCTCTTTCCCACCGAGCCGGTAACCCGCCGAAAAACTCCCCGCCAGCGACTCCAGGCCAAGCATGCCCTCCCGGTTGAAACGCAGGCTCCCCTCCACCCGGTCGGCCTGCGGCAGACGCTCGATCGTGCCGCCCACGCCGCCCGAAGCCGGAAGACCGCTCACGATCTTCTGGAGCAATCCCACCGCCAGCGCGATCTCCGCCTCGCGACGAACCGGCATCACCGACACGTAATGCCGCCCCCCCATCGCCCGCACCAAACCCTCCGAGGCGTCCGCCATCAGGCCCACGTTGATTGACATCGCGCCGCCCGGCGTCTCATCCAGGAACACGCCCAGCGCCGCATCGCTGTTCTTCATCGTGTAAACGTACACGTCGTAGCTTTCCGCCCCCATCGTCACCGTGGCAAAGTCCAGTTGCTCGACCCCGTGCCGCTCGAACAGCGAGACCCGCCCGTTGATCTTCTCGTAGATCCGCTCGGCTGGGTAACGCTCCCATCCCTCAGCCGTCGCGCCCTCGGGAAGCTGGTACGAAGGGGCCGCCGTCGCCACCACGACCGCGACCGGCCGACCGCGGATCACCGCCGCCGCCACCACGATCAGCACCGCCAGCAAAACCAACGAGACAACGCGCTCGCGTCGCGGCGGCTCCTGGCCTCGGCTCACCGTCCGGCCGCTCAACTGAACACGTCCTTCGATCGGCGGACAAAGCTCCGCACCGGCACCCGGTTCGGACAGACCCGCTCGCACCGCCCGCAATCGCGACAGCCCTCGGCGTTGACCGACGCGGGAATCGCCGCATAGCTCAGCCGGCCCGCGTCCAAGTCCCGCATCGTGTCCACGTAATAATCGACACTGCGAACGATGTCGTTGACCGCCAAGCCGCCCGGACACGCCAGCGTGCACGTCCCGCACATCGCGCATCGTCCGATCGCCGCCAACTCAGCCTCATGAACCACCCGTTCCATCTCGGCCTGCGTGGGCTTCTCCTCGCGCTGGACGATCTCAACGAAGATCTTGACCGACTTGAGCTTGCGCATCCCCTTGCAGATCGTCGTCGTCGCCTTGTCCTCCAACAGCACCTTCACCGTGGCCGGATCGTCCTCGCTCACCCTCGTCTTCATCAGCACCAGCCCGATGTCCTTCTTGCCGGCCTGCTCGAAGACCGCCTCGAATTCCTTCCGCTGGGCGACGTTGTAGGCGGGCATCAGGCAGTCGTACCACCCGGTGCGGATCGCCGCCTCCAGGCAGGGCTGCACCTGCCCGTGCGAAGTCACGCCCAGAAACTCCACCTTGCCCGCCTTCTTAAGCCGGTCGAACGTCGCCTTGACCGTCTCAGCCTCGACCGCCGGCGGGCTGTGAATGTCGAAGAACAGCACGTCGATCCGCTGGCGATCCAGAATCTTCAGCGCCTTCTCGACCGTCTCGTCGGCCGCGGAGGTCGGCGGACACTTCAAGCCGATATAGACGCCCTTGGCCTTCTCCTTGAGCTCCTTGAAGGCGGCCGCGACCTCGTGGATCGCCTGACCGTAACCGAGCGAAACGTGGATGAAGTTGACCCCCTGCTCGACCGCGTACCGGACGACGTACCGGCTCGCCCCGATCGAACCCAGGCTGATCTCGCTGATCTTCAGCTTCGTCCGGCCCAGCGTCCGGGTCCGCAGCGGCCCGTCGTACGCCTTCTCCTTCTCACCCTCAGCCGGCTTGCTCGTCGGCGTCTGGCCCAGGCCCTGACCCGCCATCGCGGCCCCGAGCACTCCCGTGCCGATCAGCCGGGCCGACTGGCCCAAAAACTCCCGTCGCGTCCCCTTCATGTCCATTCCTTTCCCGCAGCGTGATGCGAAGTATCTCTATGACAAAATTCTAGCTTCCACGCCGCTCCGCCTCTAGCCCTTCGGTTCGATGGCCCTGACCGTCAGGATGGAAATCTCATACAAACCCACCATCGGACCGGCCAGCAGCAACTGAGAGATCACGTCCGGTGGCGTCAGGATCGCCGCCACCACGAAGATACCGAAAATCGCGTACTTCCGCTGACGGGCCAGCCACCCGCTGCTGACCAGGCCCAGCTTGGCCAGCAGCGCCGCCGCCACCGGCATCTCAAACGCCAGTCCGAACGATAAAAGCATCAGCACCACAAACGAAAGGTAATCGCCGATCGTCCACTCCGGCCGCACGCCGAGGTACTGCGTGTAGTTCCAGAAAAACTTCAGGCAGATCGGCAGGACCGTAAAGTAGGCGAATACCACCCCCACAAAGAAGAACACCACGCCCATCCCGAAAATCGGCAGCGACGCCCGCCGCTCCGACCGCGTCAATCCCGGCGACACGAATAGCCACAACTGGTAGAAAACAAACGGACTTGCGATCAGCACCCCGACCAGCAGCGCCGCCTTGACCCCCACCACAAACGTCTCCGCCGGCCGCAGCGCCCGAAGCAGCGCCTCCTGCGATTCGGCCGACCCGGCCGCCACCCGCAGAAACGGCCTCTGGAGAATCCCCACCACGTCCTTGGCGAAGTAGAAGCAGCCGCCGGTCGCGATGACCACCGCGATAATGCACTTGATCAGCACCCACCGCAGGTCTTCCAGATGCTCGCCGAACGACTTGACCTCCTGTGGTGAGTCATCCCGCCGAACGCTCCGCCGCGATGGGGAAACCTCGTCGCTCATCACTCGGTCCGATCGGGCCCTGATCCGCCCTTTTCGTCCTTGGACGGCTCGTGCGATTCGGCATCGTTGAGGGCGTCTTTGGTCCCCTTCTTGAACTCCGTGATCGACCGCCCCATCGACCGGGCCAGTTCTGGCAGACGCCTGGCCCCGAAGAGCAGAAGGGCCAGAACCAGAATGATAATCAACTCCTGCGGCCCGAGGTTGAATAAAGCCAACATAACTACCCGCCTTATAAGAACATGCGGCTCCGCCGGAAGCGGCGGAAAACCTGGATCGCCGTAGCGCGCCGACCGTCCGTGACGGAACGTTTATCAGTGTCTCTAAAATCCTACCACCCCATGCCCTGCATGTCAACCAGACGCCAACTCGCTGCGACCCAGGACACCCCGATGCTGGACATCCAGCCGGATCGAAGATAGCCTTACCGTGGGATTTCCTCGAACCTCCGATGAAAGGGCGCAGATCGCCATGGAAAACAAGCAGATGAGCTCCGGACTTCCCGGACTGGACCGCGCGCTGGGCGGCGTGCTGGCGGGCGACAACATCGTCTGGCTGGTCGACTCGATCGACGATTACCTGCGTTTCGTCCGGCCGTACTGCGAATATGCCGCAGCCACTCAGAAAAAGCTGGTCTACTTCCGCTTCGCCCGCCACGAACCGCTGGTGACCCAAGACATGGGAGCCGAAATCCACGAGTTGCAGCCGGAGCACGGCTTCGAGGCCTTCCTCACCCAGATCCACGACGTGATCGAAAACGCCGGCCGCGGCGCGTACTACGTATTCGACTGCCTCTCGGACCTCCTGGCCGACTGGTACAGCGACCAGATGCTCGCCAACTTCTTCGTGCTCACCTGCCCGTACCTCTTCGACCTGGACACCGTCGCGTTCTTCGCCCTCCTCCGCGACCACCACTCCTCCCAGGCCACCTCGCCGATCATCGAGACCACCCAGCTCTTCCTCGACGTCTACCGCCACAAGGACCGCCTCTACGTCTACCCGATCAAGGTCCAACACCGCTACTCGCCGACCATGTACATGCTGCACGGATGGCAGGGCGACGAGTTCGTGCCCGTCGCCGACAGCGCCACCATCTCCGAAATCCTCTCGTCGCGCCCGCCGCTGGAGCTTGAGACCGGTTCGCGACGGCTGGACGCCTGGAGCCGCACCTTCGCCGAGGCCGAGCACCTCCGCGACAACCCCCACGCCCGCGAATGCTCCGTCGAAGAGGGCACGCGATACTTCGACCGCCTCCTGCGGATGGCGATCTCGCGCGAGCAGCGGATGCTGGACCTGACCGGCCGCTATTTCACCATGTCCGATCTGATCGGCGTCGGACGGCGAATGATCGGCACCGGCCTGATCGGCGGCAAAGCCGTCGGCCTGCTCCTGGCCCGGGCCATCCTCCGCAAGGAAGACCCGCGCTGGGCCGACCTGCTCGAGGTCCACGACTCCTTCTACGTCGCCTCGGACGTCTTCTACACCTTCCTCGTCCGCAACGGCTGCTGGTGGGTCCGCGAGGGCCTGCACGACCCGGAGAACTTCCTGCGGGCCGCCAAGGAAGGCCGGCGGCTGATCCTTCGCGGCGTGTTCCCCGACTACCTGGTCAAGGAATTCTCCGACATGCTCGACTACTTCGGGCAGTCGCCGATCATCGTCCGCTCCAGCAGCCTCCTCGAAGACAACTTCGGCAACGCCTTCGCCGGCAAGTACGAGAGCGTCTTCTGCGCCAACCAGGGCTCGCGGGCCAAGCGGCTCGAAGACTTCATGTCCGCCGTCCGCACCGTCTACGCCAGCGCCATGAGCGAAAACGCCCTGCGCTACCGGGCCGAGCGCGGCCTGCTCGACCGCGATGAACAGATGTCGCTGCTGGTCCAGCGGGTCTCCGGCTCGCTGCACGGCCACCTGTTCTACCCCCACCTGGCGGGCGTCGGGCTTTCCTACAATCCGTACGTCTGGAACGAGTACATCGACCCGGAGGCGGGGATGATCCGCCTGGTCTTCGGCCTCGGCACCCGCGCGGTCGACCGCACCGACGACGACTACACCCGCCTGGTGGCCCTCAACGCCCCCGATCGTCAGCCCGAAGCGTCGGCGGACCAGGCCCGTCGTCACGCCCAGCGGAAGGTCGACGTGCTCGAACTCGGGGCCAACCAGCTTGTGGCGATGGACTTCCGCGACGTGGTCCGCCAGTCGCCCGCACTGCCCATCGAAAAAATCGCCTCCCGCGACCCAGCCGCCGAAGCCCTGGCCCGCGAGCGAAAGCGCGACCTGTTCACCTGGAACCTGACCTTCGACCAACTGCTCAACGAGACCGATTTCGTCCGCGACATGCGCGAAATGCTGGCCATCCTCAACCGGGCGTACCACTACCCGGTCGACGTCGAATTCACCGCCAACTTCCTTCCGGACCAGACCTATCGGATCAATCTGCTCCAGTGCCGGCCGCTCCAGGTCTCCGGCAGCACCGGAACCGCCGAACCGCCCGCTGACATTCCCGCCGACCGCCTCATCTTCGAGAGCCGCGGCCCGGTCATCGGCCCCAGCCGCATCGACCGGATCGACCGCCTGATCTTCGTCTCCCCCGCCGGCTACAGCCGACTGCCCCTCCAGGAGCAGTACGCCATCGCCCGCCTCGTCGGCCGGGTCGTCCACGCCGAAGGCCCCAACGACTCGCGGACCATCATGCTCCTGGGCCCCGGCCGTTGGGGCACGTCCACCCCGTCCCTCGGCGTCCCCGTCTCCTTCGCCGAAATCAACCAGGCCGCCGTCCTCTGCGAACTGGTGACCATGCGCGAGGACCTGGTGCCCGACGTCTCACTGGGCACCCACTTCTTCAGCGATCTGGTCGAACGCGACATCCTCTACCTGGCCATCTTCCCCGGCCGCGAAGGCCACCGCTTCCTCGAAAACTCCTTCCACCAGAGGCCCAACCGCCTGGCCGAACTGGTCCCCGACGCCCCCGATGCCTACGCCGAGATCGTCAAGGTCATTGACGTGGAGCGCCACCTGCTCGTCAACGCCAACGCGGTCAAACAGCGGGCCGTCTGCTACCTCGAAAAGCCCTGACGCCGCCGCCGGCCAGTCACGAGAGCTTATCCTGAGCGTGACTACTATAGGCAAATCTTATGCGTACTATAATAAGCTAACATAATAATGTTCATGTTGACTTTAAGCAGTTGTTATACTACACTTAGTCTTTTGGCAGGACAGGCGCAGAGTCTGATCGACTCGTAGAGCCGCAACGGTAAAGGAGCACGCACATGTCTCGGTTTGTTGACAGTTTCATGGAGAAGCTCATCGCCAAGAACCCGGGGGAACCGGAGTTCCATCAGGCGGTGCGCGAAGTCGTTGAATCGGTGATGCCGATTGTCGAGTCCACCCCCCGCTACAAGCAAGGCAAGATCCTCGAACGGATCGTCGAGCCGGAACGGGTCATCATGTTCCGCGTTCCCTGGCAGGACGACAAGGGGCAGATCCACATCGATCGCGGGTTCCGTGTGGAAATGAACAGCGCCATCGGCCCCTACAAGGGCGGATTGCGGTTCCACCCCACCGTCTACCTGGGCCTCGTGAAGTTCCTGGCCTTCGAGCAGGTCTTCAAGAACAGCCTGACCACCCTGCCGATGGGCGGCGCCAAGGGCGGCTCCGACTTCGACCCCAAGGGCAAGAGCGATGACGAGGTGATGCGGTTCTGCCAGAGCTTCATGAGCGAGATGTTCCGGCACATCGGCCCCCACACCGACGTGCCAGCCGGCGACATCGGCGTCGGGTCGCGCGAGATCGGCTTCCTCTTCGGCCAGTACAAACGGCTGACCAACGAGTTCACCGGCGTCCTGACCGGCAAGAAGCTCGGCTGGGGCGGCTCGCTGATCCGTCCGGAAGCCACCGGCTACGGAGCCACCTACTTCGCTCAGGAAATGCTGGCCACCCGATTCGACACGTTCCAGGGCAAGACCGTCACCGTCTCCGGGGCCGGCAACGTCGCCCAGTACACGGTCGAGAAGGTCAACCAGCTCGGCGGCAAGTGCGTCACCCTCTCCGACTCCGACGGCACCATCGTCGATATGGACGGCATCAACGACGAAAAACTCGCGTGGGTCATGGACCTCAAAAACGTCCGCCGCGGACGCATCCGCGAGTACGCCGACCACTTCAAGGGCGCCAAGTACCTCGCCGGTCAGCGGCCGTGGTCCGTCCCCTGCCAGGTCGCCTTCCCCAGCGCCACCCAGAACGAAATCACCGAAGACGACGCCAGGACCCTCGTCAAGAACGGCTGCATCTGCGTCTCCGAAGGCGCCAACATGCCGACCGTCCCAGCCGGCGTGGATGTCTTCCTCGAAGCCAAAATCCTCTACGGGCCAGGCAAGGCCGCCAACGCCGGCGGCGTGGCCACCTCGGGTCTCGAAATGGCACAGAACGCCATGCACGTGAACTGGATCCGCGATGAGGTCGATGAGCGACTCAAGGACATCATGACCGCCATCCACGAAGCCTGCGTCACCTACGGCAAAGACGGCGACTTCGTCGACTACGTCAAGGGCGCCAACGTCGCCGGGTTCGTCAAGGTGGCCGACGCCATGATCGACCAGGGCCTCGTCTAGCCG
>JAAYCJ010000022.1 GCA_012729815.1 Phycisphaerae bacterium
CAGTGCAGCGACGCGGGGATCGAATACGTGTTGGCGAACACGGCAGAGCGGTACGACCAGATGCTGGTGCGGTATCTGGCGGCGCGGCGTCGGCTGACGCGGTAGTCGTTTTTTTACAGTTCGGCTTCGACGGCGGGGACTTCGGGGTAGGAGGTGGGCAGGCCGGGCGGGACTTCTTCGATCACGCGCATGGTCTTCCACTTGCCCTTGAGGAATCGCAGGAGGAAGGAGAAGTCCAGGATGATCACGTAGAGGGAGACGATGGTCCAGGCCGCGTAGAGTCCGGCGTCGAGGTGTTCGAGGGCGATGTAGCTGGGAACGACGAGGACGCCGCCGGCGACGACGACGATCATGAACATCACGTAGCGGGTATCGCCGGCCCCCTTGATGGCGGAGGCAAAGACGATGTTCATGGCGTCGAAGACGCTGTAGACGGCGACGAACTTGAGGAGCGTGACGATCAGCGGGCGGAGCTGCTGGAACTCCTGGGGATTCTCAGAGCGGTAGGCGAAGGGCTTGATCAGCAGGTCGGGCGCGAAGAAGCAGAGGCAGGCGATCAGGGACATGTAGAGCAGGGTCAGGTGGAAGCCGGACCAGGTGCTGCGCTGGCCGAAGTCGGGCCGGCCCTTGCCGATGCTCTGACCGACCAGGACGGAAAGGGCGATACCGATTCCCATCATGGGCATAAAGGCGAGGGTATTGACGGTGAAGGCGATGTTGCTGGCGGCGAGTTGGGCCTGTCCGAGGCGTCCGAGCAGGAGGATGAAGACGCTGAAGGCCCCGATGTCGATGAGGGCTTGGACGCCGCTTGGCGCGCCGTATCGGATGAGGCGGCCGAAGAGTTCGCGATCGAAGCGGTAGCCGCTGACGGTGTGGTAGAGGCGGTTGTAGTAGGGCCGGGCCAGGAGAGCCGCGTAAATCGCGAAGGTGATAAAGTGGGCGATGACGGTGGCCCAGGCGGCACCGGCAATTCCCATTTCGGGGAATCCGTACCAGCCGAAGATCATCAGAGGGTCGAGGGCGAGGTTGACGGCGGTTCCGGCCACGTTGACCCACACGATGGGCCAGGTGCGACCGAGTCCGGCGAACAGGCCGGACATGGCGGCGCTGGCGATGGCGGGAAAAGCGCCGAGGCAGAGGATCTGAAAGTAGACGGTTTCGAGTCGGTCGATGGGCGGCTCGTGGCCGATGAAGGCGAAGAGCGGCTCGGCGAAGGGGATGAGGGCGAGCATGACGACGCCGCCGATCATGGCGATGTAGTTGCCCTGCCAGATGGAGGGTCCGATGCGTTCGGGCCGGCCGGCGCCGTGGTATTGGGAGACGAAGGTGCTGACGTAGTTGCCGGTGAACATGAAGAGGCTCATGAAGGTGAAACAGAGGTTACCGGCGGGCAGCGCGGCGGCGACGGCCTGTGGCGAGTACCAGGTCAGGAACACGCGGTCGACGAAGTGGTGGACGGACCAGGAGGCGGTGCTGAGGATCAGCGGGATGGCGACGACCAGGAGTTCGCGGTATCCGCCGGGCCCTTGCCAGCGGCCTTTGAAATGTCGGGCGATGAGACTATCGGACACGTGCGGCTCTCCCTCCGATCAGCGTCGGCAAGCGGTTGGTCAGTCCCGTTTCCAGCGGTAGGGTTGCTGCGGCCACGGGACGAACCGGCCGTTTTCGACGCGGAAGGCGTTGCTCCAGGCCCTTCGGCCGTCGGGACAGACGCACTGGACGCGGACGTAGCCGTTGCGGCCCTGCGCGAGGGTGTGGGCGGCGCGGCTGAGGACGAAGCTCTCGCCGTTGTGGCAGGACTGGCCCCAGCCGGCGGCGGGACCGGCGATGAAGTCGATTCGTCGCACCGGGTCGCAGAGCACGGTGATCTTGTCGTTTTCGACGTCGATGCGGTGGATGACGGGTCCGGTGGAGGCGTACATCCAGCCGTTGTGGATGGCTTCGAGGAGCCCTTGGCGGGTCGGCTGGCGGAGTTTGATCATGGTCCAGGCGACTCCGGCGTCGATGTCGGTGCGGTGGCAATCGTCGACGGCGAGGGCCCAGAGGTTACGGCCGAGGTCGGACATATCGTCCCAGTGGACGTCGGAGAATCCGCGTCCGATGCCGCGGCTGCACGTGGTGTTGAAGACTTCGACGGCGCTGTACCCGGTGAGGGCCATCATGCCGTCGAGCTTGAGGTGTGACCAGTATGGGTGGCCGATGATCAGGGCGACGTCGCCGTTTTGCCCGCGTTCGAAGAGATCGCGGACCTGCGCGGGCTCGTGAAAGCGGCCGGGTTTTTCGAGGCCGAGGACCACGACGTGGGTGCCATCGTCGGTGGTAACTTCGGCGCCGGGCATGACGAGGGTTCCGGGCAGCGAGTCGGGGAGGTTTTCGGTGCCGCCGTGGTCGGTCATCACGACCAGGTCGTAGCCGAGGTCGGCGTAGAGCTTCGCCGTCTCGGCGGGAGACATTTTGCCGTCGGAGTCCGTCGTGTGGACGTGAAAGGCCGCCTTGTACCATCGGCCGTCAACCGCGAAAGGATTGCCAAGCACCACTCGTCTCCTTCATGCGTCATCGTGACCAAACGAAGGGCCATGGTATCAAGCGGCGGACGGTCCCGCCAACCATTTCTGAAGAAGCCTCAAGTGAGGCTGGATTCCGGGGCGACGGCGGGTATGATGCAGCGAAAGCGAGGAGTGGCTATGGAGTTTATGGATGCATTCCTGAGTATCGGACGAACGAACGGCGGATTGCCGGAGTCGCCGACGACCGAGGCTGAGGCCCTGGCGATGATGGACCGGTACGCGGTGGCTGAGGCGCTGGTGTACCACACGGCGGCCCGTGACGCCGATCCGGAGTTGGGCAACGCGGCGTTGTCGGGGTTGAGCAGTCCTCGGCTGCACCGGGTCTGGGCGTTTGATCCGACGGCGGTGATCGCGGAGAAGCCAGGGGCGTTTCTGGACCGGGCGTTGTCGGCTGGGGTGAAGGCGGTGCTGGTGAACCCGCTGGTGCGTGGGGTCCGGGTGGAACGGAGTCCGCGGGTTCTGGAGTTGGCTGAGGCGATGGCGGAGCGGCGAATTCCGCTGTTGACGGTATATCGGCAGTGGGACGGCGGTCAGGACCTGATTGACTGGTACGGGCTGGCCGATTTCTGCGGGCGGTTTCCGGAGTTGCCGGTGATCGCGTGGGAGTGGCGGGCGCGGTCGAACCGTCCGATGTTCGATGCGATGTGCATCGCGCCGAACCTTCGCGTGAGCCTTTCGGCGATCTGGCAGGCCCAGATGGTCGAGACGATCTGCGAGAGTTTCGGGGCCGAACGGCTGGTGTTCAGCCTGGGGCTGCCGAGCCTGGATCCGAGGAGTTTTGGGGCGGTGGTGGCGTATGCAGGGGTTGACCAGAAGGCCAAGCGGATGATAGCCGCGGAGAATTTCCGCTCATTGCTTAGGAATGCCAAGTATGACTAATAGTGGTGAGATAGCCGAACGGGTGCGGAACGGACAGCCGCTGGACCACATTCCGGTGGTGGATTTCCACTGTCACCTGGGAGCCTCGTCGGAGTACTACTATATCCCGCGATCGGGCCCTCGACAGGTGGCGCAACACATGGACCGGTTCGGGATCGATCACGCTGTAACCTTCTGCATTGACACGACTTCAGACGTGGCGGCAGGCAACCGGCTGCAGTATGAGGCGACCGAGGCGTTGCCGGAGCGGTTTTCGGCGTTGACGATGCTGCACGCGGGGTTTCCGCAGGACTGGGCGGCACTGCTGGAGGAGGGGCATCGCCGCGGCAGCCGGGGGATCAAGCTGATCAGCCAGTACCAGGGGGCGTCGGAGCACTGCATCGACTGGTCGCCGGTGTTGGAGTTCGCCCGCGACAAGGGGTGGGCGGTGCTGCATCACCAGTGGGGCTCGCCTGAACGGCTTGAGCATTGGGCCAGGAATTTTCCGGAGGTGGTGTTCGTGATCGGGCACGCCGACGGGTTGCCGTACGCCGGCGTGGTCGGGAAGTACGAGAACGTCTACCAGTGCACGTGCGCGTGCTTTGTGGTCGGTCCCTTCGCGACGGTCCAGGGGTTGCGGGCGGTGATGCCCGCGGAGAAGATCCTGTACGGGTCGGACGCGCTGGACCTGGATTTCGGGACGGGGATCGGGCCGATCGCCCTTTCGGACCTGCCGGAACGTGAGAAGGAGCTGATTCTGGGCGGCAATGCGCTGAGCGTCATGGAGCGGCTCAGGTGGCCGGTCCTATCGCAACAGTGACTGGTGCGCCGCCCCCCTACCGGCTGGCGGTCTCTTCGAGCTGTCAGCGGATTGGAGCAAACCATGATGCCCCCCCGCGAGACTGTACAGAGGAACCTGGATCAGACGTGCCCGGAGCGGATCGGGTTGAACTTCGGCGGCGAAGGCCGGCTAAACGACATGTGGGGCTGCGGCGTGGGCGGGACGCACGGGTCGCGGGAGAAGGTGTGGACGGAGGGGCAGTTCGAGTTCCACCTGGACGTGTGGGGGAACGTGTGGCACCGGATCATCGGGATGAGCCAGGCGGGCGAGATCTTCAAGCCGGCGCTGGAGGACTGGTCGCAGTTGAAGGACTATCAGTTGCCCGATCTGGCGAATCCGGAGAACTTCGAGCGATGTCGAGAGGTGTTCACGAAGGAGGCGGGCGACCATTACCGGCTGGGAAGTCTGCCGGGTTTTCCGTTTTCCATCTGCCGGTATCTGCGGAAGATGGAGGTGTACTTTCAGGATCTGGTGCTGGAGCGGGAGCACATTGACGAGTTGCACGACCGGGTGACGGAACTGCTGGAGAAGATGATCGTGCAGTTCGGCAAGGCGGGTGCGGACGGGGTGTTTTTCTGCGAGGATTGGGGGACTCAGGAGCGGCTGTTGGTGAGCCCGCCGATGTGGCGTGAGATCTACAAGCCGCTGTTCGCCCGGTTGTGCGGGACGGCGCACCAGAATGGGATGCACGTGCTGATGCACTCGTGCGGGTATATCTGGGAGATCATCGACGATCTGGCGGAGGTGGGGGTCAACGCGCTGCAGTTCGATCAGCCGGCGCTGTACGGGTTGGAGCGGCTGGCGGGCAAGCTCAAGGGGCTGAAGGTGTGCCTGTACTCGCCGGTGGATATTCAGCGGGTACTGCCGACGGGCCGGAAGACCGACATCGTGGCGGAGGCCAGGCGGATGGTCGAGTTGTTCGGCGGTGGAGGCGGCGGGTTGATCGCCAAGAACTACGGCGACCTGCACGGGATCGGCGTGGAAGACGAGTGGGACCAGTGGGCGTACGAGGCGTTCGTACAACACAAGGACTTGCAGTAGACGATCTGGAGGAGTGCGGCCATGACGCATCGGGAGCGGGTGCTGGCGGCGTTGCGGCACGAGGAACCGGATCGCGTGCCGATCGATCTGGGCGGGACTTTGGCGAGCACGATCGTGGGCAGCGCATATCCGCGGCTGCGGGAGGCGCTGGGCTTGGCGGTCCACGAGGCTAAGGCCACCTGGACGTACGCGAGTCTGGCGGAGATCGAGGAGGACGTGCGGCAGGCGCTCGATCTGGACATTGTGCATGCTCCGCGGGCGGCGGGCGCGAGCACGTCGGCGAGACGGCTGGGGCCGGATCGGTTCGTCGATGAGTGGTCGGTGCAGTGGCACAAGCCGGAGGGCGGGCACTACTACGTGGAGCACGCTCCGTTCGAGGAGGAGGCGACGGTGGCGGCGGTGGAACGGCATCCGTGGCCGGAGCCGAAGGACCTGGTGAACCTCGACGGTTTCGGCGAGTGGCTGCGGCGGATGCGGCGAGAGACGGACTACGCGATCTCGCTGGAGATCCGCGGGCGGGTGATGTCGATGGGGCAGTTTCTGCGCGGGTTTGAGAACTGGATGATGGATTTGGCTGACAACCACGCGTTCGTCGAGGCGTTGCTGGAGCAGACGACGCGGATCCAGATGGCCATTAATGCGACGGTTCTGGCCGAGGCGGGCGACCTGGTGGACATCATCTACACCTCGGACGATCTGGGCAGCCAGAATGGGACGCTGTGTTCGCCAGCGACGTTTCGGAAGCTGTTTCGGCCGTGCTTCGCGAAGATCTGGGAGCAGGCGCGGCGGAGCAGTCCGGCGTGTCTGGCCCACCACTGCTGCGGGTCGATCCGGCCGTTGATCGGCGAGATGGTCGAGTTGGGGGTCCAGGTGCTCAATCCGATCCAGGTCTCAGCGGCGGACATGGACCCGGCGGAGCTCAAGAAGCAGTTCGGGCGCGAGTTGGCGTTCTGGGGCGGTGTGGACACCGGGTACGTGATGCCTCGCGGGTCGGTTGAGGAGGTCCGCAGCGAGGTGCGGCGGCGAATCCGCGAGATGGGGCTTGGAGGCGGGTACCTCTGCGCAGCGGTGCACAACATTCAGCCGGAGGTGCCGCCGGCCAACATCCTGGCCATGTTCGAGGAGGCGAAGGCGTTTGGGCGGTATCCGATCGGGCAGTAGCGGCTGTTGGAACATAGACGGAAAAGCAACAAAAGGATTGATTGATCGGGTCCGGTTCGCCTAAAATTGGAGCCACGTGGCGTCCGATGGGCGTCCGGTAAGCCGAAGTGGCGGAATTGGCAGACGCGCGGGATTCAAAATCCCGTGGGGCTTACACCCCGTGTGGGTTCGATTCCCACCTTCGGCAGTTGCGGGGCGGCGACGGATTGTGACAAGTCATTACCAACCAGATCCAGTTTTCCTTGTCTTTTCTTTCACCATCGCGTCAGTCAGAGGCACTCCGCGGGACGTGGGCGGCTGAGGCGATGGGGCCCCGTGAGGATCAGGTTGGCGTAGGCTCTTTTGTTCGCAGGCGTATCACGGTTCCCCAGGTGTAGGGCGGCAGCGGGATCAGCTTGGCGGTGGCGACGTCGTTGACGTCGAGCGGGAAGCCCGGCTCGGGGATCAGGCAGTCCGCCGCCACCACGGAGAGAAAGACGCGCAGGCGATGGCGAGTGGCCAGCGGCGGGCGTTCGCGGCCTTGCGCAGCTTGGGTCCAGAAGGGCTCGAGTTGCTGGATGGCCACGATGATATCGCCGTCGCTATCGAGCGAGACGCCGAGGTGGGCGTAGGCTTGGTCGCCCTCGGAATCTTCGAGGCACACGGGCACGCCGCCGGCGGCGCGTCCGAGGCAATCGGCCAGCATCCGCACCCGGTCTGCGGTGGGATTACTGCGAAAAGCGGTCCCGTGATCGACGGCGAATTGCAGGATTCGGCCTTGTCCCAGGCGTTGCTCGGCGGCTGCCGAACTGCTCCCCGCGGTCAGGCACTCGGGCAAGGCGTCAAAGGCTGGGAAGGACTGGCCGTACGGGAAGAGGCGGCTCACCTCGCCGCTGCGCCGGCGGGCGAAGCCCCACTCATCTTGCGTGGCGAACCAGGGCCCGGTGATCAGGGTTCCGCCCCGCCGCACGTAGTCGAGCACCGCCTCGATCTGCGCATCGGCGAGGGCCACGGCCAGGGGCATGAACAGGTAGCGGTATCGCTTCAGGTTTTCGGGGGTCAGATGGGCATCAAAGGCCACGTCCATCCACAGTCCCGCGCTCATCAGCAGGCGGTGCCAGCCCACCAGCGATTTCCAATAGTGGTCGTGCCAGTCGCGGGTGATGAACCCCGGATCGGTTCCGAAGGTGTAGGTGTCGGTCTGCTGCGAAACGTGGAGGGCGGCCAGCGGATAGGACGGCAGGTATCGGTAGGGTTTGCGAGCCCGGATTTCGGCTGAGAGCTCGACGTAGGCGGCGGCGGAGACCGACAGATCGACGCCGCCGAAGCTCGAGTCGGCCCCCGCGGTCAGGCACGAGACGGCCTGGGTGATCAGCGGGTAGGGATTGTGCCTGGGCACGCCGTCGAGCCGATAACGTCCGACACCGCTGGTGATCCAGGTCTCGGAATGGGCCCGGCCGTAGGCCCGGTTGATGCGGGTGTAGAAGGCGGCCTTCCAGGGATCGCCGTCGGCTTCGGTGGCTGAGATGATGTTCGCGTCGAAGGGGTTGAGCGGGACGGCGCCGTTCCAGGGGATGTGTTCGCGATGGTAGTGGTTGATCGCGATGACCGCTTGCGGGTGCGCGGCGTGGATCGCCAGTTCGAGCCGCTGCCAATAGGCGCTGAACGTCCGGTATCGCCACGCCATCCAACGGCGGAACTCCAGGGTCTCCGGGCGGTACTCGCTCGGGGGCTTGTTGCCGGTCTCCTGGCGATACTTGGCTGAGCATGACTCGCAGATACAGGAAATGGGCATCGGACGGCACCAGACCGACGAGTAGGCTGAGCCGTCGAACCAGAAACCGTCGAGGTCGAATTTATCGATCGCCTCGATGCACGCGCTAATCAGGGCGTCGCCGTAGCCGGTGTTGATGCAGACGTTGAAGTCGCGGTGGGTGTCGTCCGGAGCCTGGTCGACCAGGAAGATCTGCCGCCACTCCGGATGGTCCAGCCAGCCCTGGCGGTTCTGCGACATGGAGGCCCAACTGATGGCCGGCGACCCCAGATCGTGGATGGTCCGCACCCACTGGATCAGCCGCTCCTCGTAGGCCGGGTCGAACCCCTCTCCGGTGGGCAGATAGGCCGACTTGTACAGGACGTTGCCGGTCAACCGCAGTTCACGCTGATCGAACACGCTGATCCATCGGGCCTCGACGCCGCAGGTGGCCGCGGTCCGCTCGAACACTTCCGTCGGCATGCCCGCAATCTCGCCGGTCGGAAGCGGGCGTTCTTCGAGGCGCAGCCCGGACTCGAGGTACGACCGCCGGCCGGTCGGACCCGCCGGATCGATCCGCAGGTTCAACAGCCAGTCGCCGCTTCCCGAGATGTGACGGCAGCACAGGACATGGCGACCCGGTTCGACCGCCACGGTCACCCGTGTCGGGAAATAGCCCACCGGTCCGCCGTTGCCCGAACGGCTCTCGGCGATCTGGCGCCCATCGAGCCACAACACAAATCCCCAGTCCGCGTCGATGCTCAGGACGAACCGCAGCGGCTCGGAGACGGAGAATTGGCAAAAAGCGTAGGCCTGCGGCGAGCCGCCGGGTACGTGCTCGAAGAGCCTGCGGAACCGCAGCGTGCCGTCGATCAGCCGGGCTGGGATGGGCGTGAACGTCCGGCCGGCCACGGTGATTTGATCGGGCACCTCGGTTGCGCCGTCCGGGGGCAGAGGCGTCCAACCGAGCGAGCCCGGATAGGGGCCATAGTTATCAATGGGACCAAAGACCGTCCAATTGGCGAACAATTGATCGGATTTCATCGGCATTTCCATCAAAACTCACTGATGGCGTCGTGAAACACGGAGCAGCGATTATAGGCCGTCGCCGGTTCTTTTCAACGGTTTCGTCGGGGTCTATCCAGGTGCGCGTATCAGTGGGACGCGACCGTCCGGGCGGATGCTGCGTGTCTGCTGGACGAGCAGGGCCGGCGGATCATGAGCGTGCCTATTAAGGAGACGAAGGAACGGTTCGCGATGGCGGGCGAGACGTTTGGAAGCCGATCCTGTCGCATGTCGAGTCTTCAACCGCGGCGACACGAGCATGGTCGAACTGGAATTCAAGGAGGCTGCGAGGTTGTCGCTGGTTAAACTAAGGCAACCGCGTTAACGATAACTTTGGTTCTATAGAGGTACGTCGAGATGGCAGGAATACGGGTCGAGCGGACGATGCACATCGAGCGGCCGAACATCCTGGAAGAGGCCGTGGTGCGGTCGATCGGTTACGTGTCGGGCAAGGCGAACGTGCTGCAGGAGTGCGTCTCGTTCGGCGGGCAGCGGCGGTACTACTTCCGGGTGAACCGGATCAGCGACCACGGCTATGCGCCGTCGCCGGCGATGATCCGCCGCAGCGAGGACAACGGGCGGACATGGCAGGAGGTCGGCCCACGCCAGGAGATCCTGCCGCTGCACGGGAAGTGGCGGCTGTGGGTCGAGGAGCCGAATTACATCCTTCGGCCGGGCACCGAGACGGTGGCCCAGATGTACGCCACCCGAGAGAACCTCACCGACCTGCTACCGTGGGACCAGGGCTCGCCGTTTGCGGTCACCACGCTGCTCTGGACGCGGATTTCGCACGACGCGGGCCGGACGTGGGGCGAACCGGAGCAGGTGGTCATGGAGGGTCCGGAGTTCAACCCCCGCCACTGGGCCCCGGGCGTCTGGTACGGGCGGAACAGCGCGGCTTCGGAGGGTGTCGAGCCGGTGTTCCTCCCGGATGGGCGGTTCATCCTGCCGGTGTTCGTGCCGGTGCCGGATCAGCCGCACCAGTGGCAGTCCGGTGGGATCATCGGACAGTGGCGGCCGGACGGAGGCGGGATCGGCTGGCGGATGACCGCGACGGCCACCGTCGGCAAGGACGGTTCGAACTGCGGCGGCGACGAACCGAGCATCGCGCTGCTGGAGGACGGACGGCTGTTCATGTCCATGCGGGTGCGGGTGGACCCGAATGACGGGACGAGCATTCCCAGCGGCAAGTTTTACGCGGTCAGCGACGACCTGGGCGAAAGCTGGTCGGCGCCCCAGCTCTTCCGCTACGATGACGGCGAGCAGGTCTACTGCCCAGCGTGTCTGGCCCACGTGTTTCGCGGCCGCAACGGGCGGCTGTACATCATCACCAACATTCTGGACAAGCCCACTTACGCCTGCGATCCGCGAACGAAGCTGCAGATCGCCGAGATCGACCGCCAAACGTTCCGGATCATCCGCAGCAGCGTCACGATCATCGAGCAGCGTCAACCCGGCCAGAACGACCTGGTTCGCTTCTCGAACTGGCGGCGGTACGAAGACCGCAAAACCGGCCACGTGATGCTCTACATGTCAGCGTGCCCCGGCAACGAGGGCCGGCACGAGAACTGCCACTGCCCGCCGCACAGCTACCGGTACGAGATCATTCTGCCGGAAGGGTAGCCTTTGCGCAGCAGGCGCCTTCGTGGGTCCATTGACTCTGACGGTGGCAGTGGAAGGCTGTATCGATCCAGCACAACAGGAGTAGTCCGGCGCTGAGGACCGTGCCAATCCGGGATCTCAACCACAATTCCCGGCTCCATAGTACCGCTATGTACCACCTCCCATCGTCCGCCCACCGATTCAGGCGGATGCCCGTTATCACTCAGTTTTGGTTGCCCCTCATCAGCATAGCACAATATACATGAGTACTACTTGTACAACAAAACGCTTGCGTAGTGCTACAGTAGTTATTATGCTGGTGTGTATGGAAGGAGCAGTAGAATGCCTACAAAGACGGTGATCAGAACTGTAGGCCCCCTATCGTATGATCGGGTCCGCAGGGGCATCCTGGAGATGATCCGGGAGCACGACCTCCAGCCGGGGGATCGGCTTCCTTCCGAGCGGGAACTGGCCAGAACGTTCGGCTTGAACCACCAGACGATTCGTAAAGCCATGGCGGTCCTGGTCCAAGAGAACGTCATCGACCGGCGGGTCGGGGCAGGGACGTTTCTGCTGGCAGCGCCCGATGCCGATGGTGCGGCGGGACCTGCGGTGCAGAGGTCGTCCGTTCCCAGCGGTCCGACGCCAGGGGGCAGAGGGGGCATTCAGAAGGCCTCAGCGGTATCCACAGTGGTTTTCGTCTCATCAAGCCAGCCGTTTACCGACAACGTCTATTCTTTTGCCGTTCAGGAGGCCTTCGCCGGATCGCGTTGGTCGGTCAGCACCCGCTGCGGCCACGCCAACCTCGAGTGGTACGCGAACATTCTGGCCGATTGCCGTGATTGCCCGCCGGCGGGGATGATTCTGGCGACCGTCGCTCCGCAAAGCTTCCGTTACGATCCACGGATGCTTCCACAAGCCTGTACGAAGGTGGTGCTGCTGGGCCATGAGATTCCGGGCCAGACGTATGACCTGGTGCGGACGAATGCCTACTATGAAGGCATTCAGTTGGGCGACTATATCGCCGATCGAGGGTACCAGAACCTCTTGTACGTCAGCCCGAGCAAGCCGGACGAGGTGCCGGAAACACAGACGTTGCTGGGGCTGACCCAGCGGCTGTCCGAGCGGGGGATTTTTTTCGGGGAGGAGAACATCCGGCGATATGATGACCGCCACAGCTACGGGCCTCACCCCGATCCGATCATCGACGCGTATCATTTCGTCGGGTCGCTGTTGCGTACGGAACGGCCGCGGTGCATTATCGCCGGCCACGACTGGGTGGCGGTCGGCGTCGTGCGGGCGCTGCAGGATGCAGGCGTCGCCATTCCCGGCGAGATGGCGGTAATCTCGGCTGAGGGGGTGGGAAACACGCACCTGGTGGCCGGGACGCCGAAACTGACCACGTTCGATACGCTCTATTACTTCCGCGCGCGGGCGGCCGCGGAGTTGCTCAAGCGCCGGTTGGAGGGCGACGACAGCACCCCTCGCTGCCACGAATTCCACGGCCGGATTATCGAAGGAGAAACGGGATGAGACGAGTCCGAGAGCATGGCAAGCGGGCTGGATTTACCCTGATTGAGCTCCTGGTGGTGGTGGCGATCATCGCCGTGCTGGTCTCGATCTTGCTGCCCGCGCTGCAGTCGGCGAGGGAGAAGGGACGGGCGGTCCAGTGCCTGAGCAACCTGAAGCAGATGGGCACAGCGACCGCGATGTACATGGACAGGAACTCCGATTTCTTTCCCATCGCATCGTGGGGCACGCCGGACTGGTACGGCCGCGCGATTCCGGAAGCGACCTATGTGGATTATGACGGATCGACCAAGACATTTTACTACTACTGGGCAGGGTTGATCTGGCTCGACACCAACCGGGATCCGAAGATGTTCCACTGCCCATCGAGCCACGGGATCGGATGGTGGACCGACGATCCGAAATGCCTGGCCAACACCTACGGAATCAACGTGGGGCAGAACGGGACAATGGGCTCTTGGGAGCCGAGAGGCCCCAGCTTCATCGAATCCTCCTATCAGATGAACGACGTCAGGCAGCCGAGCCGGATGTGCCTGTATTCCGAACGGCCTCCGGACAAAAACGCCTACCTGAACTGGGGGTTCGGCGCCGGGATATACAAGTGGCAGATCGACATGGAGTTCGAGTGGTGGGCGGACCCGGCCAGTTCCCCGAAGGGGGCGTGGATCAATCGTTTCCATCACCATGAACACCAATGGAACGTCTTGTACGCGGATCACCATGCGGCCAGCGTTCCGCCGGAGACCTGCCACGGCATGGACTTCTGGTACGCTCTGTACGAGTAAAACGATGGAGTAAGCGTCAACCTCCCGTAGCCTCCTGCGAAGCACACACAGGCAGTTGAGAAGGAAAGCTCCCCATGTTCAGAAAGACGGCACCTATCATGGCGGTATTGGCATTCGGTTGGATCGGATCACCGGGGCGGGCCCAGGGTCCGGATCCGGTCTTTGTCGATCGGATGGTCCTATTTTCCGGCGAGCGCGACCTTTGGCCGGGCGGGACGATCTACGCGATCGGATACAATGGCGGAACGACCTCGGACATACGGCACGGACCCACAACCATCGTCATCACGACCACCGAAGGCGGTGGCGGCGGATGGCGTTTCACGCCGCATCAGTTCCCGGTGCTGGATCGGTACCTGGCCGACCCGCGAGGGCGGCTGAAGGTCGAATGCCGCTGGCCGGATGACAAGGAGCCCGGCGGCGTGCGGGTGGCCTTCAAGTCGGACACGAGCGTCGTGGGCTCTTCGCAGTCTCCCTTTACGCCCGATCGCAGCCTGCCGACGGCTACGACATTCGAGCCGGCGGATGAGGAGGGTTGGCAGCGGTTCAGCGTGCCACTGGCCGAGTTGGAGAGCGGAAGCGCCGCACTGACCGCGGAGGCAATCCTGTTCTTCACCGAAAAGCCCACGCAACTGGAAATCCGCCGGATCGAAGTCAGCCGCGACCGCAACGTGAGCCTGGAATTGTACTGCGATCCGGGCATGGCGTGGAGGAACCTGGTGGTTCGCGGCCGGACCGAGCCCGCCGTCGAAAAGGTGGACATCGTAATCCGCGACGGCGAGGGCAAGGAGAGCGTCAAATCAGAAGCGGTCAAAGACGGCGTTTTTGCGTGCGTCTGGAACTCGCCGCCGCTGACCGAAGGTCGGACCAACACGGTCTGCGCGATCATCCGGGACGGCCAGAACCCCGCGGACCGATCCATCCCGATTGAATTGGACGGCACACGCGGCGACAATGAGCACCTGTGGCTGCGGGTCAAGGGCAAGCACATCGTGACCTCGCCGCTGGCCAAGGGCGGCGAGCGGATGTTCATCCCCGTCGGATTGGGCTATTCACGGGACGTGATCATGTCACGCGACGACGACGGGGTCATGAAATACTGCAGGGACCACCATCTCAACACCGTGAGATTCCCGTTCTACCTGCGATACTGGAACACCGGCGGTGAGCAGATCGACCTGGACCGGCACATCGCCGAGCACATCGACCCGGTGGTCCAGGCCGCCAAGCGGCACGGCCTGTACGTCATCCTCGACATGCACGAGTACTTCGAGGGCGGCAACGTCGATGCCATCGAGCGGACCGCCCGCAGCGTCAGCCAAGTCGGCCCCTGGCCCGAAGAGGTCATTCAGAAGTGGTGGATCGACGGATGGGTCAGGGTCGCCGAAAAGTACAAGGACGAGCCGTACGTGCTGGGCTACGAGCTGTACAACGAGATGCACGATTTTGCCCCGGAGGTGGTGCGGGAGTACTACACGCGATGCCTCAAGGGCATTCGGCAGGTCGATCAGCGGCACATCATCATCGTGGGCGGCTGGGACTGGTGCCACGCCCGCTCGCTGGAGGACACGTGGGACCCGGTGGCTTCAGCGGTCGACGCTCCCTACAACAACGTGGTGTTCACGACGCACGAATACCCGCCGGACAATCAGCCGTGGCTGATCCAGGAATGGATGACCGCCTTCCGCGACAGGCACAACGTCCCGGTCATGTGCACCGAATTCGGCGCGCCCTACTGGGCCAACTCGGAAACGGCCACGCGGCAGGGCATGGCGGGAATACTGGCGATGTTCGCCAAGGAAGACATCGGCTGGATGATCTGGGCCCTCAGCCGCCTCGCCGACGACCCGAGAAACCACAATGGTGTTTGGCCGCGGGACTCCCTGGCGTATACTGATATCTGGCCGCCGGTGGCGAGGATCATGGGCAGTTCGCTGCCGGAACGGGCGCCGCGGCCGGCGTCAAATGAACGACAGGAGAATTGAGCTTGTACGATTGGCAGAATCCGAAGGTCACCGGGATCAACCGCGAACCGCCTCACGTTACGTCGATCCCGTTCCCGGATGAGGCCTCGGCCCGCAGCGGACAGCGCGAAGACACGCCGTACTTCCGGCTGCTGAACGGCCAGTGGCAGTTCCGATACTTCGAAAGGGCCTGTGACGTTCCCGATCTCGGAGATTGCTCCCGGTGGACGTGGGACCAGATCACCGTTCCGATCAATTGGCAGATGGCGGGCTACGACCGTCCGCACTACACCAACGGCCGCTACCCGATCCCGATGGACCCGCCATTCGTTCCGAACGACAATCCCGTCGGAGTATATCGGCGGACCTTCACCATTCCCGAGGAATGGGCCGGCCGGCGCGTCTCGGTCACGTTCGACGGTGTGGATTCGGCGTTCTACCTCTATCTGAACGGCAGGAACGTCGGGTTCAGCAAGGTCAGCCACATGCCGGCGGAGTTCAACATCACGCCGTACCTGGCCGAGGGCGAGAACGTCCTGGTCGTACAGGTCTTCAAGTGGTCCGACGGAACGTACCTCGAAGACCAGGACATGTGGCGGCTCAGCGGCATCTTTCGCGACGTCTACCTCGTCGCCGCCCCGCTCCTGCACCTGCGCGACGTCCGCATCCGGACGAAACTCGACGACCGGTGCGAGGACGCGACACTCGAACTGGCCGCTTGGGTGAACAACCACTCACCGCAGGACACCTCGGGCACGTTGGCGGCCAAGCTGCTGGACGAGACAGGGACAGTCATTGCCGACGTTGCGACGGATAGCCTGACGGTCAGCGGCAAGCAGGAGGCGGTCCACGAATTCTCCACACCCGTCATTGCCCCAAAAAAGTGGTCGGCGGAAGAGCCGAACCTCTACACGCTGCTGATCACGCTGACAGGGAACAACGGAAGCATCCTTGAAGTCCAGCGGCAGCCCGTGGGATTTCGCCGGGTGGAGATCCGAGATTCGATGCTGCTGGTCAACGGCGTTCCCATCAAACTCCAGGGCGTCAATCGCCACGACACCGACCCCGACACCGGCCACACCATCTCACGCGAGTCGATGATCCGCGACATCGTGCTCATAAAGCGGCACAACATCAACGCGGTGCGAACCTCGCACTACCCGAACGACCCCTTCTGGCTGGACCTCTGCGACCGCTACGGCCTGTACGTGATCGGCGAAGCCGATCTGGAGTGCAATGGGTTTGTGATTCCCACCATGGATCCCAAGGACTGGGCCCAACTGTCGGATGATCCGGATTGGGAGGCGGCGTATCTGGACCGCATGGTCCGCATGGTCGAACGCGACAAGAACCACCCGTCGATCATCATGTGGTCGCTCGGCAACGAATCGGGCTTCGGCTGCAATCACGTCAAGATGGCCGACTGGGCCCGTCAGGCCGACCCGATGCGGCCGATCCACTACGAGGGCGACTACGACGACAAGATCGCCGACGTCCATAGCCACATGTACACCTCGGTGCCCGAGCTGATCAAAGCGGCGGAGGACCCAGCCGACCAGCGGCCGTATTTCCTTTGCGAATATGCTCACGCGATGGGCCAGGGGCCGGGCAGCCTGAAGGAGTACTGGGAGGCCATCCGCAAGTATCCCAAGCTGATCGGCGGCTGCGTGTGGGAATGGGCCGAACACGGCGTCCGCCAGAGAAAACCCGACGGAACCGAGTGGTTCGCCCACGGCGGCGATTTCGGCGATGATCCACACGACGGGAATTTCTGCTACGACGGCCTGGTTTCGCCCGACCGGATCCCCCGCAGCGGACTGATCGAATACAAAAAGATCCTCGAACCCGTGCACGTCGAAGCCTTGGACCTTGGCAAGGGACGGCTGCGAATCCACAACCGGTGGGCGTTCTCCAGCCTGAATGGCCTGCGGGGCGTCTGGGAGATCAGGAAAGACGGTGAGACTATCCAACATGGCGAACTTGACATCTTGGACGTGGCCGCTGGGTCGTCCGCGGATCTGTCTATCCCGTGCGATTCGCCGACGGATGTGGACGGGTCCGAGTACTCCCTGCACCTGAGCTTTGCACTGGCAAATTCCACTCTCTGGGCCGAGAAAGGATACGAGCTGGCATGGGCGCAGTTTCTGTTTCCGACGAAGACGCCCAGTTTGGCTGCGTTTGCAGAACCACGAGGGTCAGAGCTGACGTTGGATCAGTCGGGAAACAAGGTTCTCATTGAGGGTGGCGATTTCCGCATCGAGTTCGACCGGCACTCAGGAACCATCGTCGATTGGCGATATCGCGGTTCGTCCCTCGTTGCCCAAGGTCCGCGGTTCAACCTCTGGCGGGCCCCGACCGACAACGACGTTCACGTCGCCAAACAGTGGTATCAGGAGCGATTCGACAAGCAGATGCAGCGGACAGCCGACGTGCGGGTATCACGGAACTCACCCGTTGAGGCGGCCATCGAAGTGGACGCCGTGATCGCTCCCCGAGCCATCCGACCGCAACTGGCGTGCACCTATCGGTACGTCATCCACGGCAGCGGCAGCGTCGTCCTTACAATCTCCGTTCGGCCGCTGCGGGACAACCTTCCGGTCCTGCCGCGGGTCGGCTTGCTCATGAGCCTGCCGAGCGGATTCGAAGACTTCTCGTGGTATGGCCTTGGGCCCCATGAATGCTACGTCGACCGCCAGGAGAGCGGACGGTTGGGCGTCTGGAAGAGCACCGTCACCGAACAGTACGTGCCATACGTCAAACCCCAGGAACACGGCAACCGGATGAACGTGCGTTGGGCGACGCTGACCAACCCGCAAGGCCTGGGACTGGCGCTCTTCGGCTTCTCCACGATCAACATCAGCGCATTGCACTTTACGCCGCCGGACCTGACCGACGCGAAGCACACGGTCGATCTGGCGCCCAGACCGGAGACGTTCCTCTGCCTCGATCACGCCCACCACGGCCTGGGAAGCAATAGCTGCGGCCCCGTGCCGTTGGACCAGTATCATCTTCGAGCCAAGCCGATGCAGCTCACTATCGGTCTCCGTCCCTTGGCTGGGTCACAAGATATGCCTGAACTTCTCCGACGGATGCGGATGGAAGCGTCATGAACGGCGATAGTCGGCGGTTCTGCCGAGCAGGCGGAGGAGGCCGTCGAGGATGGTCAGCGGGTGCGGCGGGCATCCGGGGACAAAGAGGTCGACCGGCACCGCGGCCGAGGCGCCGTTGTGCTGTTCCGGATGGTCGCGGAACGGACCGCCCGCGATGGCGCAGGCGCCGACGGCGATGACGATTTTGGGAGCGGGAACGGCTTCGTAGGTTTTGCGGAGGGCCAGCCGCATGTTCTCGGTGACCGGGCCGGTGATCAGCAGGCCGTCGGCGTGGCGCGGCGAGGCGACGAACTGGATGCCGAACCGGCCGATATCCCAGGCCAGCGTCGTCAGCACGTTGGAATCGGCTTCGCACGCATTGCACCCCCCTGCCGAGACCTGGCGCAGTTTGAGCGAACGGCTGAACAGCTTTGAGGCCAGCTTGTGCGCGGCGGAGGGGAAGTCGGGCGAGCCGTGCGTCACCATCAGGTCGTCTCGGGCGGCGGCGGCGAGGCGGTACTCGCGGCTGAATTGGATCGCCTCGTGCGGACAGGCGTTCTGGCAGGCGCGGCAGAACAGGCAGGCGCCGGTGTCGAGGCGGGGCGAACCGGTCAAATCGTCTCGCGTGATCGCTCCGATCGGACAGACCGCGACGCATTGCGAGCAGCCGTCCCGACAACGCTGGGCGTCGATGACCGGCCGACCGGCGAAACGCGGCGGAAGCGGCGGCGGACCGCCGTCGGGATAGGCCATCGTCTGGTGTTTCTGCTGCAACCGGGTCTTTAGAACGCGCAGCATGTCAGGCGGCTCCTTCGGTCACAGGTCGTGACCGCAGTACGAGAGGTTGAAGCTCTTGTTGCACAGCGGGAAGTCTGAAATCTGCTGTTGTCGCAGTGCGCAGGCCAGGCCGAACCAGTTGTGGAACGAGGGATCGACGACCTTGTACCAGGCGAAGCGGCCGGCCCGGTCGGTGGCGGCCACGTGGCAGATCTCGCCTCGCCAGCCTTCGGTGAGGCTGACCGCCAGGGCGTTGGGCCGCGGAGCGGAGGGTTCCTTGAAAATGGCTCCGCCCGGCAGCGACTTGAGCTGTTCCCGCAGGAACGCCAGCGACTGGCGAATCTCCAGCCATCGCACGTAGGCGCGGGCGAAGCAGTCGCCGGTGGTCCACGTGCAGACGGGAAGCTGGGCGAAGCGATAGGCACCGTAGGGGAATTCGTGGCGCACGTCGCAGATGATGCCGCAGGCGCGGGCGGCCACGCCAACCAGGCCGATGCGGCGGGCCAGGTCCTCGGAAATTATGCCGGCGCCTTCAAAACGGGCCAGAACGGACGGGGCGTCGAACATCAGTTCGACCGCGCCGGTGGTGTCGCGATCCAGTTTGTCCAGGCGGCGGAGCAGTTCGTCGATCGTCCGGGTGTCAGGATCGTGGGCGACGCCGCCCGGCCGGACCAGGCCGCGGCCAAAGCGGTTGCCGCAGAGTAAGGCGCTGAGGTTCAGCGCGTCGCCGCGGATGCGGCCGCAATAGCTCATCGTCGGCAGGAAACCGACGTCGCCGGCCAGGGCGCCGAGGTCGCCGATGTGGTTGGCAAGGCGTTCCAGTTCGGCGCCGACGGCGCGGAGGCACCATCCTCGGGCCGGCGCGGACGTTCCGCTGAGGGCTTCGACGAGTGCGGCGTAGGCGGTGGCGTGGCCCACCGTGGTGTCGCCGGCCAGCGTCTCAGCGTAGTGGACGGTCCGGCGATCGGGTCCGCCGATCATGGCCCGCTCGACGCCGCGGTGCTGATAGCCCAGGGAGATTTCCAGGTGATAGACGGTCTCGCCGTGGCACTGGAACCGGAAGTGGCCGGGCTCGATCACGCCGGCGTGCACCGGCCCTACCGCGACCTCATGCACCTCGTCGCCGTGCATGCCGAAGAAATCGGTCTCGCCGATGGTCGGCGCGTCCGTTGGCCGATCCGACGCGGCCGCGGAGTGCGGCGGCTGAAACCGGATGGGCTTGAGCCACGGGTGCCCTTCCGGACGGATATTCCACTGCTCGGCGATTTCGCGTTCGAACCAGTGGGCGGCTGGGCAATCGGGCGTGAGGGCGGGATAGGAGTCGCCGACCTCGCAGGCGAGCAGGCCGATATCGCCCGAGCGGGGACAGGTCAGGACCGCCGTCAGACGCTTGGCAGCCCCATTCTCGGCCGGAACGGCCAGCAGGGCTGAGAGGCGCGATCCCGACGCCAGTTCGTCGATGACCAGTTCCCGGAAGCGCGGCCCCGATACGGCTGGGCAGGCGGTTCGATCCGCCGCCTGGCCATTGTGAATTCGCAGGAAATCGGACGACGCCATCAGTGAACTCCGATCCTGGATGCGACCGACTGGAGGAAGTCCCAGAACGACACAGGGACATAGAGCCCCAGAACCAGCGACGCGGCGGCCATCGCCAACGGCGGCGCCACCGACCAGGCGGCTTCCTTGCGGTCGGAAGAGGGAACGTCCGCGTCCGCTTGTCCGAACGCCATCGGCAGGACGATCCGCGCCATCGCGGCGAAGATGACGCCCAACGTCAGCAGATAGACGGTCGCCACCACCCAGCGGCCGCCTTCCAGCGCGCCGCGGAGGATCGTCAGCTCGCTGATGAACAGCCCGAACGGCGGCGATCCGACGATCGCCAGGAACCCGGCGATCCAGAGGCAGCCGGTGATCGGACGCCTCTGCAGCGCGCCGCGCACGTCGGAGGCGATCTTGGTGCCGTAGGCGGCCAGCAGGTTTCCCGCCACGAGAAAGAGCATGCCCTTGGCCAGCGAGTGGTTGACCGCGTGGAGCATCGAGCCGGCCGCGGCCAGCCCGCCCAGACCGACGCCCAGAGCGAGAATGCCCATGTGCTCGACACTGGAATAGGCGAGCATGCGCTTAAAGTCGGTCTGGCGGATGAGGAACACCGCGGCGAACCCCATCGACAGCAGGCCGAACAGGACCAGCAGTCCGCCGCTGAAGCCCTGGAGCCCAGCCGCGCCGAGCACGGTGTGGCCGCGCAGAATGCCGAGAAACGCGCAGTTCAGCAGCGCTCCGGACAGCAGGGCCGAGACCATGGACGGCGACTCGCTGTGGGCGTCCGGAAGCCAGGTGTGCATCGGGGCCAGGCCCATTTTGGTGCCGTAGCCGACGAGAAACAGGATAAACGCCGCCTTCAGCCACATCGGGTCGAGCGTCGAAGCGTGCGACAGCAGTTCGTCGATGCTCAGGTGGACCGCCTGGCCGCGGGCGGCGAAGGCCAGAAAGAAGTTGCCGAGCAGGGCCAGGGCGATACCGACCGAACAGATCAGCAGATACTTCCAGGTCGCCTCGAGGCTGCGGTGGTGGCGGTGGAAGTGGATCAGCGGCGCGCTGACCAGCGTGGTGGCCTCGATGGCCACCCACAGAAGGCCCAGGTGCCGGCTCAGACACACCAGGCTCATCGCGGCCAGGAACAGCAGCAGACAGCCGACGAAGATCGCGTCGGGCTCGTTGCGAAACAGGAAGCCCTCCTCGAAGTCGCGGGTGACCGGATCGGCCCGGCCGCCGAGATAGCCGACGGTGTACGCAGCGGCGGCCAGGAAGATCGCGCTGGTGATCGTCAGAAACAGCAGTCCCGGTTCGTCGGTTCCGATCCACGTGCCCCGCTGCGGTCCGATCCGCCACAAACCGATCACCGCCAGCAAGTGGCCGGCGCTTCCAGCCAGCAGCCACCACCGGCGCAGCGTCCGCCACGGCAGCAAGGCCGCCGCCCCTCCCGCCATCACCGGGACCAGAATGACCGTCCAGAGCATGCGTTAGTCCCTCAAGACCGACAGTTGGTCGGTGTCGATGTGGTCGAACTCGCGGCTGATGTGATAGATCGCGATACCCATGACGAACACCGCGACCAGCAGGTCCAGCAGGACGCCCAGCTCGACGAGCAGCGGCTCGTCCACCGCCAGAGCGGTTCCGAAGGCGTAGACGCCGTTCTCCATCGCCAGGTACCCCAGCACCTGCGTCAGGGCCTTGCGCCGCGAGACGATCATCAGCAGACCGGTCAGAATGGTGAACAGGGCAATCACGCAGACCAGCCCTTCTCCGGCCGGCATTCCCTGAGCCAGCGGCCGGACCACCCAGAAACTCGCCGCCAGCAGCAGCGCTCCGATTAGGACCGACGAGGTGAAACCGATCAGCGGCTCAAGTTCACGCTGCGTCCCGGACTCCCTGGCCGCCCGCCGCAGGAGCCACGGCAGCAGCAGCGCCTTGACACCGAGAATGGCGACGGCGAACGCGACCACGCGCACCGTCAGGTGCGAGGCGTGCATCACCAGCGGCATGGCCCCGAGGATGACAGCCTGAATGGCCAGCGTCTGAATGCACGCGGCCAGGCGGCTTGAGCCCAGCAGCCGGAAATTCGTCAACACCAGCAGGATCAACAGCGTATCGAGCAGCAATTCCATGCCACGTTACCTCAGCAGCCAGATGACGGCCAGCAGCGACAGCACCGACGCCGTCACCAGTAGTTGCGGCAGGCGGATCAGCCTCAGTCGGGCCATCACCGACTCGATGACGCCCACCACCACCGCCATGACGGCCAGACCGATCGCGCCGAGCGCCAGATCAACCAGAGGATGACCAGTGCGCAGCGGCACGGCCAGACCAACCAGCAGCGATCCCAACACCCACAGCTTCAGGCACGCTGCGTAGTGGATGAACGCCAGGTCCACCCCGCTGTGGTCCAGCACCATGACCTCGTGAATCATCGTCAACTCCAGGTGCGTGTTGGGGTCGTCGACCGGGATGCGGGCGTTCTCCGTCAGCAGCACGACGAGCACGGCCGCGGCGACCAGCACGAGCGCCGGCACGTGCGCCGCTCCGGCGGACAGCGGATCGGCGTACATGCCGGTCAGCGAGAGGCTGTGCGAACCCGCAGCCAGGGCGGCCAGGCCCAACAGCAGCGCCGGCTCGGCCAGCATTGAGAACTGCACTTCGCGGCTGGCCCCCATGCCCTCGAAGGCCGACCCGGTATCGAGCGCGGCCAGCACGGTGGCGAACCGCATCAGGCCCAGCAGGTAGGCCAGCACGAGCATGTCGCCGGGAAACGCCAGCAAGGCCTCGACGCCTCCGAGCGGCGCCATCAGCAGGGCCGCCGCCGCACAGCCCACACCGATGATCGGACCCGCACGAAACAGCCACGTCGTGGTCCGGCTGTAGACCGCGCCCTTGCGGAGCAGCTTGGCCAGATCGTAGTACGTCTGAAGCACCGGCTGGCCGTGACGGCCCGCGAAAAAGGCCTTGGTCCGGTTGATGATGCCCAGCAGCAGCGGGCACGCCGTTAGGGCCAGAAGGACATGCAGCACGCTCGCCGTCGTCATCGCCCCACCCCCAGCTTCCACACCAGCAAAACGATCAGCGTGACGGCGATGTAGAGGATGTAAAGTTGGTTGCGGCCCTGCTGGACCCACCGCAACCGCCCGGCCAGCCAATCGGCAGCCAGGAAGATCGGTCGATAGACGAAGCGCCGGAAGCCGTCGTCGGCGTGCGTCTCGATGGCGGCCCTGGTCGGAAACAGGTCTGATGGACGGTGTTCGTGGACGGTCGGCTGGAGGAGCCATCGGAACATGTTCAGGATCGGCCACGCGAACGACGACGCCGTGTACTGCATTCGCGCGGTCGGAGCGATATAGCCGCAGTCCCAGGTTCCGCTCGTCTCGACCGGCCGGCCGGACAGCAGGCGACGGCGCAGGACGGCCAAGCCGCTCAGCATCAGGATCAGAACGCCGCCGGCCAGGCTGACCTTCCAGAGGATCGACGCTGCGCTGATGAACATGGTTTCGGACACGGTCAGGCCGCTGGCGTCCATCAGGCTTTGAACAACCGGTCTCACCACGGTCAGCACCAACGCGCCCAACATGCCGACCACGACGCACATTGCCGCCAGGATCAGCATGGGAACGTGCATGGTTCGCGGCGCCTCATGCGCCGCAGCCGCCTGGGAGCTTCGGGGCTCGCCGAGGAAGACCACGCCGAACGCCTTGGTGAAGCACGCCGCCGCCAACCCCCCTATCATGCCCAACGCCACGATGGCGACCATGGCGGCCAGGACGCTCGGCGACATAACTTCGGCCCCGGCGATGACGGAAAACGCGCCGACGTAGATCAACAACTCGCTGACGAAACCGTTCAGCGGAGGTAGACCGGAGATGGCGGCTGAGCCCACGACGAACGCCGGTCCGGTCAGGGGCATGCGCTTGAGCAGGCCGCCCTGGTGCTCGATGTTGCGCGTGCCCGTGGCATGGGCCACCGCCCCGGCTCCGAGGAACAGCAGGCTTTTGAAGATTGCGTGGTTCCACACGTGCAGCAATCCGCCGGCCAGGCCCAGGAACGCCAGCGTGGCATTGCCCTCGCTGATCCCCAGCAGGCCAAGCCCCAGGCCGAGGCAGATGATCCCGATGTTCTCAACGCTGTGGTAGGCGAGCAGGCGTTTTAGATCGTGCTGGGCCAAGGCCATCAAAACTCCAATCAGACCGGACGCCGCACCAATCGCCAACAGCGTCCATCCCCACCAGCTCGGCGGCGCGCCCAGAAACGTCAGCGTCCGCAGCAGGCCGTAGATGCCGGTTTTGATCATCACGCCGCTCATCACGGCTGAGACGTGCGACGGGGCGGCCGGATGGGCTTCCGGCAGCCAGACGTGCATCGGCAAAAAACCCGCCTTGGTTCCGAAACCCACAACGGCCAACAGGAAGAGCACGCCCGCCATCGGGCCGCTGCCGGGCACGGAGAATTCATCGAAGTCCCACGTCGCGCTTCCCCAGCCGAGCAACACAAACAACGCCAGCAGCGCAGCGGTGCCGAAGTGCGTCGCCACCAGGTACGTCCATCCAGCCTGCCGAACCTCCTGCCGCTCGTGCTCGAAGACCACCAAAAAGAACGACGCCAGCGACATGATCTCCCAGGCGATCAGGAACAGCACGCCGTTGCGGGCCGTGACCACCAGCAGCATGCTCGCGAAGAGGATGCAGTAGAAACACCAGGACGCGCCGAGGTTCTTGCGGCCCAGGTGGGCCTTCAGGTAGCCGCCGCCGTAGACGGCTGCGAGCATGCAGATCACCGCGACAGCCAGGACGAAGTACGCCGACAGGGCATCCACGGCCAAGCTGAATGAACCGAATGGAATGCTCCAGGGGATCTGAATGGCGTCTTCGCGGCCCGTCCAGAGGGCGGTAGCGCCCGCCATCGCCGCCGGCACGCCGCCGATGAGACTGATGGCGACGCCCAGCCGGTTGGACAGGCTGCCTCGCCGACCCGCAAGCAGACAGATCAACCCGCCGCCGCCGAGAATGGCGGCCGACCAGACGACCAGTTGCGCAGCCATCGCTACACCTGCCCCTCTCCGGACCCGGCCGATGCAGCGACCGTCAGCTCCAACCCCCTTGCCGCCGCGTACAGCTCATCGCGCGAGGCCTTGCGGGCCACCGCCTCGGCAAAAGGCGAGGCACGCAGGCCGTAGGCCAGCTTCGACAGCAGGTTCAGATGGGCCTTGATGGTCGGACTGACAATGGTGAAAAGCGTGTGGACGGGCTTGCCGTCGATCGCTTGGAAGTCGATGTTGTTTTCGAGGAAACTCAGCGCCACCAGCGGCCGGGAGACGTGCAGCGTCACCGGGTTGCGCACATGCGGAATCGCGATGCCCTCGCCGATCCCGGTCGACCCGATCGACTCCCTGGCCAGCAGGACCTGCAGCAGGAACTCCCGGTCGACCTCTTCGGGAAGCGGAAGCATCTCGACCACGCTCCGCAGGGCGCTGGCCCGGTCGCGGCCTTCGACGCGGTAGTGAATGCCGCCGGTCCGCAGGGCGTCCTCCAGCGACGGGATGAACGCATCCTCAGGCTCCTCAAGGAGTTTCGGCGAGACCGGGATTTGCTCGGAGGTCGCCCACTCCAGAAGCTCGGCCCGGTTGAACCGGTACTGCTCGCTGACGCGGTGGACCGGCAGCTTCCGCTGGGCAACCCATCGGTAGATGGTCTTTTCCGAGACCCCAAGGAGCTCGGCGGCATCTCTGACGCGTAGTTTCACTGAAGGTTCTTTGACAGTTCTTCGCTGTGTTTGGACATTTATGACATCAAGTGTCACATCGTATTATCCTAAGACAGATGTGTCAAGTCCTGAGATTCTCCAAAATGTGCAACAGTTGCACTCCAATCCGCCGGTTTGCCCTTTTGGGAACCCGAAAAAGGACTTGGAAGTTTGTCCGACAAACTTTACAATAGGCGACAGTTAAACCTGACAAATGAGGTGGTGCATACGCATGCCCGAGAAGCGAGTGCAGATCCGTTCGATCATCCTGACCGCCCTGAACCAGGGCGAATTGGCGGTCGGAAGCCGATTGCCCACCGAACACGAGTTGGCGCGACAGTATGGAATCTCGCGGGCCACCATCCGCGAAGGGATCGCCAGCCTCGTCCAGGAGGGAATCCTGACCCGCCGCCGGGGCGCCGGCACGTTCGTGGCCAGCCTGACCCCCGAGAACGGCAGCAA
>JAAYCJ010000023.1 GCA_012729815.1 Phycisphaerae bacterium
CGAAGGTCAGATTGGAGATCATCGTATGAACCTTCTGTCTCTGTCCGCTGCGCATCGCGACGCGGTCAACCGTTCCCGCCGGATCATCGTTCAGTACGATACCGAGGGGGTCATGGACCCGTCGGTCAAGCGTATTGACGACTGGCTGGAGTACGGTTTTGCGTACGCCGATGAGGCGGGCAGCCAGATCGACGCCATCTACTTCGATTCCGGCGAGGTCTGTCCGGTCAGTCCGTTGTATCCCGAGCCCTGCGCCCGGGCCAGGCGGTGGTTCGAGGCGGGCGTGGACTGGCCCGCGATCTTCGTGGAGCAGGCCCATCGTCGCGGATTGGAGGCTTTTTGCCATCATCGAATCGCCGAGGTGGACATCGAGGAGCAGGGCTTGGCAATGACGGAGATGAATCCGGTCAAGGCGGCCCATCCGGACTGGGTCGTGCGGACGTGGTGGTGGCAGGGGCTGTGGAACCTGGCGGTTCCGGAGGTCCGTCAGGCGAAGGTGGAGACGATTCGCGATCTGGCCCAGCGGTACGACTTCGACGGGTTTCAGATCGATTTTGCCCGCCACACGCCGATTTTGCCGATGGGCCGGCAGTGGGAGCTGCGGGAGTGCGTGACGGACCTGATGCGGTCGGTGCGGCGGGTGTTGCTGGAGATCGCTGGGCGGCGCGGGCGGCCGATTCTGCTGTCGGCGAAGGTGCCGCGGAACTTCATGAATTGCCGGATCGACGGGTTTGACGTTGAGCGGTGGGTTTGTGAGGGATTGGTGGATATGCTGACTCTCGGCTCACGTTCGTTCGACGTGGACGTGGCGGGCTACCGGGCTGCGTTCGGCGACGCGGTGAAGCTCTATCCGTGCATCGACGACCATCACGCCACGGACGGCTATCGGTATCCGCCGATCGAGGTATTTCGCGGCGTGGCGACGAATTGGCTGGCCCAGGGGGCGGACGGCGTGATGACGTTCAACTGGGCCTGTGCGCCGCCCGATGTCTTGACCTCTCGCGGCCTGCATCCCGGGCCGTTGTCCGAGCGGCAGTCCTACCACGAGTTCGGCCGGCTTGAAACAATGGCGGGCAAGGACAAGGTGTTTCCGGTCGAGCGGCGGGGGGGATATCCGTGGGGCGAAGGGGCGTTCAATCGGAACGCGGACGCCCAACTGCCCGCTGAGTTGCCCTACGACGGTCGGCCATGCCCGGTCCGAATCTATGTCGGCGAAGTCGGCGGCCAAATGACCCTACGGCTGTCGGTTTCGAATGGTGAAGCCGGCGACCGGATCGCCGCGGAATTGAACGGGCGGCCTCTCGAAAACGCTGCGTACGACGCTGAGTGGAAAGACGCCCAGATTCCGGCGCCGGGTCAGCCGCTTTGGGCCTCCGGCGGACCCGGCGACTACCAGGTCGATCCGAAGCAGAAGCTTCTCCGCGTCGATTTCCCGCTGGACCTCGCGTGCGTCAAGCCGGGTGTGAACCACCTTGCCGTCCGCGTCGCCCACCAGGTTCCGCACTGCTGCCGGCAGCTCTATCTGGAGAAGGCTGAGGTCCATCTGCGGCACTGAGGAGGCGGCATTGGGGGTTGCTTATTGACAGGGGGAAGTCCGCGTGAGCGGTCGGGGGTTGGGGCGAATTGACATCGCGCGGGGGCACCGGTAAGATGATTCGATGATTTGGCGCGGCCGAAACGGCAAGATGAATTCGAATGCAAAGGCCCTGCTGCCGCTGTTAGTGCTTGTTCTGGCGGGGTCTGCGGGTTGCCGGCAGGAGCGGCGGTTCGAGGGCGAGAAGACCGACTGGTTCGGCTGGGCTCGAGGCCGGGAGGCCGGGGAGGTTTCGGAGGGCGATACGGGTCCGCCACGGATCGCGGGGAACGTGTTTGAGGTGTGGGTCTTTACGAGCGGTCCGGAACAGGAGGCCCTCGAGCAGGCCTGGAGCTACCTTGACGAGCTGCTTCCGGCGCAGGTTAAGGATTGGAAAACATTGAATCGCAATGGTTTGCGCTGCGGCATTGGTCGATCGGAGGACTGGCCGCTGGTCAAGGCGGCGCTCGAGGAGTCAATGACGACGACGAGCCGCGAGAATCCTCCGCTTCAGATTTCGGTGGGGCACATGTCGTCAGCCATATTGATATCTGATGATTTTCAAAAGGATAGGACGCTTTTTTACTACGATCGGGCGGGTCGTCTGCGTGGCGAGGACGGTCCCAGCAAGCTGGAGTTGGTGTTGGGTTCGCCGGGTCGCACGGGTCAGGGGCGTGTGCGGGTGGTGTTTTCGCCGCGGGTGGTGGAGCCGCCGAGTCCGCTTCGCGGCGCGGCAGAGCGTTCGGTTTCGGGCAAGAGCGTTGCGCGGGAGTTGGAGAACCTGAGCATCGTGGCGGATCTGGGATTGGATGAGTTCGCGCTGGTGGGGCCGACGGCTTCGGATCTGCCCAAGTCGCTGATCGGATCGCAGCTTTTCGTCCGCTGGGAGGACGGCGAGCGGCATACGAACCTGGTTTTGGTGAAGCCCGTCGCTGAGGTCCCGGTCGTTGAGGACCGGGAGGGGGGAGAAGATGGATAGCATGCCGACCGAGTTTACCAGCCGGCTTTGCGAGTGCGCGTCGATCGGGATCGTAGTGACGGGGTCCGACTTTCGTATCCGGATGATGAACGACTCGGCGGCGATGCTGCTAGGCGTTGATCGCACGTCGTCGATGGGCCGGCCGGTGGACGAGTTGATGCCGGAGCATCGTCGCGAGATGTCGCGGCGGCTTCTGGTTCGGGCGAAGGCCCAGTTGCGGTCGGTGGAGCTGCGGGTTTTGTATCCGCGGAACGGGGTCAACCGGCATTTGACGATCACGGTGGACCCGATTCCCGCGAACGAGGAGGGGATTGACGGGATCTGTTTGTGGGTTCGCGATCAGACCCGGCGGATGGAGTTGGAGCGGCGGCTGGCGCGGATCGACAAGCTGGCGAGTCTGGGGCAGATGGCGGGGGGGTTGGCGCACCATCTGAACAACGTGCTGGGCGGGATCGTGACGGCGGTGGATCACGGTCTGGGTTGCAGCGACCTGGCGTCGGCGAAGCGGGCGTTGCGGCTGATCTCGGACGGCATGACCAACGCGGTGAGCCTGACGCGCAAGCTCATGGAGTTTTCCAGTCCGGAGCTTCCCGATCAGAACCTGGTGGATTTCACCGAGGCGGTGATCGGTTTTGTGGAGCAGTCGCGCGAGCGGCTGCGGAAGGCGGACCGGACGGTGGAGCTGGAGATTCGCAGGGCGCCGATTCTGGCGGTTCACCAGTTCAAGATTCACCAGGTGCTCGACAGCCTGTTGGCCAATTCGGAGCAGGCACTTGGCGAGAAGGGGGGGCGGATCACGATCGAGTTGGAAGCCGACGATCGGGACGTTCGGCTTTACTTCCTCGACAGCGGGCCGGGGATTCCCCGGGAGCTGTCCGAGCAGGTTTTCGAGCCGTTTTTCACCACGCGGGGGGCGTTGGGCGGCGGGAGCGAAGGGAATCTGGGATTGGGGCTGACGCTGGCCCGTCGGCTGGTCGCGGAGATGGGCGGGACGCTTCGGTATTGTCCGGAGCGCGCGCATGATGGTGCGTGTTTCCAGATCGCGTTTCCGATCCGCCGCATCGATGAGGCCGGCTCCGCCTCCGATATGGATCGGCGGTCCTAGCCCACCGCCAACCCCTTGTCCACGAGGGGCTTGCCTCGCACGATGGCCGGGCGCGGGCTGATTCCTTCCGGAACGGCGACAGTAAAGTCTTTCCGCCTCCAAAACCGTCTTTAAGTTTGCCTCATCGGTTCTTATAATACGGGCAAATGGGACCGAGGCCAGGGAGTGGATCATGCTGATTTCGATCGACGGTGAGCAGCAAACGGAAGTGACCGGCGAGGGTCGGACCCTCGGCGAGGTTCTGGAGGCGGTGCGCGGGCACCTGGCCGGCAGCGGGCGGATGATCGTCAGCATCGAGTGCGACGGGCAGGTAGTGCCTCCGGAGCAGGTGGAGCAGGCGCTCGGCGAGCAGGCGGACAAGTACTGGCAGATTGACTTTCACACGTCCGCTCCGGCCAAGCTTGCCGGCGAGGCGCTCGGGGCCACCGGGGAGCTGCTCAATCGGGTCGAGGAGCTTAACGAGCTGTCGGCGGGGATGCTCACGCAGGGGCGGGTTCGCGAGGCGATGGAGCACCTCGGCCAGCTTTTTGGGGCCTGGAACGACGTGTATCGCGGGGTCCACAACACGCTGAAGCTGTTGGGCATTGACGCGGAGAGCGTGGAGACACCCAGCGGCAACGCGGGCACGGCGATGAACCGGCTGATGGAGCAGCTTCAGGGCGTCAAGTCGGCCCTGGAGAACCAGGATTTCACGCAGTTGGCGGATCTGCTGAACTATGAGCTGGCCCCTCTGGCGAAGGAGTGGCAGGGCATCGTGGAGGCTCTGTTGGAGCGGCTTGCAGACGCCGGTGCGGGGGACGTCGAAGGGGCGTAATCCGGGAGGGTCGCGACGTGGCATCGGTGCTGGATCAAATCATCGAAACCAAGCGGGCCGAAGTGGCTCGCCGGCGCGACGAGATTCCGGTGGAGGAGTTGCAGCATCGGATCCTCACGGTGGACCGGCCCCGCAATTTTTACGCTGCGGTGACCAAGCAGCCGCTTCGGCGGGTGAACCTGATCGCGGAGATCAAGAAGGCATCGCCGTCGGCGGGTCTGATCCGCGAGGACTTTGACGTTCCGCAGCTTGCGCGGACCTACACGCGGGCGCGGGCGGACGCTTTGAGCGTTTTGACCGACGAGACGTATTTCCAGGGCAAGCTGGAGTACATCCGCCAGGCGAAGCAGGCGTGTCCGCTGCCGGTGCTCCGGAAGGATTTCATCATCGACGAGTACCAGATATACGAGTCGCGTGCGGCTGGGGCGGACGCGATTTTGTTGATTACCGAGGTGCTTTCGCCGGCCCAGATGATCGACATGCTGATTCTGGCGAGCACGCTGCAGATGACGAGTCTGGTGGAGGTGCACAGCACGGACAGTCTTTTGTCCGTTCGCAAGACGGTGGGTTTTCCACACGAGCGTTACAGTCTGCTTGGGATCAACAACCGCGATTTGCACACGCAGACGACCGACGTGGGGAACACGCTGCGTCTTCTGGATCTGCTTGAGGACGAGGACCGCCAGGCGGTGGTCAGTGAGTCGGGCATCAAGACGGCGGACGAGGTTCGCCGGTTGGCGGAGGCGGGCGTTCGCGCGGTGCTGATCGGCGAGACGCTGATGCGCGAGCGGGACATCCCAGCCAAAGTGGAGGAACTGCTGGGACCGGTGGTGGAGAACTGAGAACGCGAGACCTAGTGAGGAAATGAGCCGAGAGGGGCGACCATGACGTGCCATAGACCGAGTATACCGCCATATCTGCAGCCGTTTCTGGAGGCCCATCCGCCGGTGCTGGATGAGGCGGCCAGGCCGGCGGTCACCGAGGAGACGGCCAGGACGGAACTGGACCGGTATCGGCTTTCGCTGCGTCGCTACGATCCGCGTCGGGCGGGTCTGCCGTGGGCGACTCAGGCCCAGTGCCCGCGTTGCGGCGACGTGGTGGCTGCGGAATTCCGGCTTTCGGGCGGTCGGGTGGTGCTGGCGTACCATTGCCCGAACGACGGGCGTCACCAGGAAGTGCACCACGACAACATCTTCACCGGTTCATCGAGGGAGGAGACGTTCGGCGGATCGGCGATCGAGCCGATGGTTCGCGAGCTGCCGCGGACGGTGGAGACGCTGTGCCCTCAGTGCGGCTGCATTATTCTCGGCCGATACTACGTGCGTGACGGGGCGGTGTGGATTGAGAAGACGTGCCCGGACCATGGGCACTTCAGCGACTGCATCAACCGGGACGTGCGGCTTTTTTCGAAGGCGGCGTGGCAGAGTTTCGACGAGCCGCGCGGGCTTGAGCATCCGCACGTGGCGGATTCGCAGCGCTGCCCTTCGGATTGCGGGTTGTGCCCGTCGCACCAGTCGGCTGCGTGTCTGGCCAACATCGACCTGACCAACCGGTGCAACCTGAACTGCCCGATCTGCTTTGCCAACGCGAACGTGGCCGGTTACGTTTACGAGCCGACGTTCGATCAGGTCGTGGTGATGCTCCAGCGGCTTCGGGACTACCGGCCGATTCCATCGACGTGCATCCAGTTCAGCGGCGGCGAGCCGACGCTGCACCCGGAGTTTTTCCGGATCGTGGCGAAGGCGGCGGACCTCGGTTTTTCGAACATTCAGATCGCGACCAACGGGTTGAAGATGGCCGATCCGGAGTTTGCCCGGAAGGCGGCCCAGGCGGGCCTGCACACGCTTTACCTTCAGTTCGACGGCGTGGACGACGAGGTCTACCGGCGGACGCGCGGGCGGCCGCTGATGGAGGTCAAGCTGGCCGCGATCGAGAACGCCCGGAAGTTCGACATGAAGGTGTGCCTGGTGCCGACGATCGTTCGCGGGGAGAACGACGATCAGGTGGGCAAGATTCTGCGTTTCGCGGCGGAGAACGCCGACGTGATCAGCGGGATTTCGTATCAGCCGGTTTCGTTCACCGGGCGCATCGACAGGTCGGAGCTGCATCGCAAGCGTTACACGCTGGGCGATCTGGCGCACGACATCGCCGACGCTTCCGGGGCGGATCTGGATCGCGATTTTTTCCCGTTAAGTTTCACGGTGCCGTTCAGCGAGATGCTGAGCGTGGTCTGTCGGGCGCCGAAGATTCAGTCGAGCTGCCACACGGAGTGCGCGTACGGCACGTTCTTCTGGGTCAGCCCGGACAAGAAGCTGTATCCTTTTCCGCAGGTGTTCGACCTTGAGCCGCTTTTCCGCGGTCTGCACGACCTGAAGAAGAAGGCCGATCGCCGCGGTTTTGTGCGATGGACCGACAAGTTGAAGGCGTTGTGGCTGTTCTATCGCCACTTCCGGCCCGACCGCGCGCCGAAGGACCTGAGCTTTTACCGGATGGTTCGCTCGCTTCGCGGGATGGTGAACAAGAAGACCGGCCGCGGTCCACAGGCTGAGAGGAACTACCGGACGCTGATGGCGGCAGGCATGCACTTCCAGGACCGTTACAATTTCGACTGCGCCCGGATCCGCCGATGCGTGATTCACTACAGCACGCCGGAGGGGATATTCCCGTTCTGCACCTACAACTGCGGGCCGAACTACCGGCCTTTGGTCGAGAAGATGCACGCGCGTTCGGCGGGGACTTCGGCGGGCGAGCCCGCTGCGGTCACCCACGAGCCGCGAAACCTGGTGGAAAGCTCACGAGATGGATAGAACACCTGAATCTTTCGCCGCCGATTCGCACCAGTACCTTCGGCAGATGCGGGATCGTCTGGACCCGGACCGTGGCGAGCAGGGGTCCGGCGATCTTCACCTCGATTACCATCACCCGCTTGAGGACTACCTTGGGCGGTCGTGGGTGCGGCCGGTGCTGAGATGGCTGGTTCGCCCGCGTCCCGGGCGGACGGTCACTCGGCTTGAGGAGATTTTTCACAGCTATCGGGAGCCGGCCAGCCCGTTGGCGTGGCGGGCCAAGTACTTCTTGCTGCATCGGTTCATCGACCGGATGCGCGGCCAGACTCCGGTTGAGGAGTTTCAGCGGCGGGTGGCCCGTCACGGGCCGGTGCTGCGCGGGTTGGTGCTGGCGGCGCGAAGCGTTCTGGCGCACGGTTTGCAGGTTCCGCAGCGGTTCAGCTATCCGCTTTTTGCGGTCTGGAATTTCACGAACCGCTGCAATCTCAAGTGCCGCCACTGCTACCAGTCGGCGGGCAAGCCGCTGGCTGACGAATTGACGCTCGATGAGAAGCTGGCGGTGATCGATCAGCTTGGCGAGAACTACCTGCCGATGATCGCGTTCGCGGGGGGCGAGCCGACGATCAGCCCGGACCTGGTTCCGGTTCTGGAGCGCTGCCGCGAGTGGGGCATGCACACGTCGATCGCGACCAACGGGGCGCTGTTCACGCCGGAGCTTGCGGGCCGGCTGGCGGAGACGGGCCTGAAGTACGTGGAGGTCAGTCTGGATTCGGTCGATCCGGATCGGCATGACCGGTTTCGCGGGATTCCGGGCGCGTGGGCCAAGACGGTGAATGGGATGAAGGCCATTGTCGGCACGCCGGGTCTGCGTCTTGGCGTGGCGATGTGCGTGCATCGCGACAACTACCACGAGGTCCGCGACATGATCGAGTTCGCGATCGACCTGGGGGCTTCGTGCTTTGCGTACTTCAACTTCATTCCGGTCGGCCGCGGGCGCGGGATGGTGGATCAGGACATCACGCCGGTGCAGCGGGAGCGGGTTCTGGAACTGCTCAACGAGTACATTCAGGGCGGCCGCATCGGCGTCTTGAGCACGTGCCCGCAGTTCGGACGGGTGTGTCTGGCCCATTCGCCGGTTTATTCGGGCCGGGTCGCCGCTTCGCACGCCGGGTCGGGGAGCGGCTTGAAGGCCCGCGTGGTGGCCAAGTATCTGGGCGGATGCGGGGCCGGGCGCACGTACGTCTGTATCGAGCCGGACGGCAACGTCACGCCCTGTGTGTATATGCCCGACCGCGTCATGGGCAACCTCCGCAGGCAGACGATCAAGGAGATTATCGCGGACAACGCGCTGTGGGAGCTTCTGAACGACCGCGAGCATCGCAGCGGGCACTGCGGACAATGCGCGTTCAAGCACTACTGCGGCGGATGCCGAGCCCGGGCGGACGGTTATTTCGGCGATCCCGGCGGGCCGGATCCCGGGTGCATTTTCAACCAAGTGGAATGGGAGCGGCTGACCGCCCGAGCCCAGGGCCCCGAGCTTTCGGATCGTCGGGCGACAGAAGGGGCGACCGTCGGCCGAGCGGCGAGGTAGATGCAGTTGGGTTTTATGACACACTGGCCCATCGGCGCCCTGGCGGCGAACGCGGCCCTGGTAGTGCTTCTGGCGCTGCTGGCCACCGAATGCCTTTACCGTTTGACAGCGCGGCGGAACTTCTTTGGCCTGGACCCTTCGCCGGACAACCTCGTCGGGCAGCTTCTGGTGGGCACGGCCCGCGCGTGGCCGCTCTACTTTCTGATTGCGTACCTGTTCGTCTCGCCGGAGGTGGCGTGGCCGGCGCTTATTACCGCGGTGGCCACGGTGAGTTTCCTGCCGCTGGTCATCGGCGACATGCTGTTTCGGCGGGAGCTGGCCTCGCGGCCGAACATCGTGTTGGCGGCGTTTTTTTTGCTGGCGTGCGCGATGCTGCTGGCGAGCGGGATCGGGCTTGACCGGCGTTTCACGCTTCTGGACGCGCATTTTATCTTCACGACGTATTTGTTGTGTTTGTGGTGGGGCTGGCAGGAACGGACGCGGATGAGCGGGTTCGGGTTGCCGGCTGAGCCGTCGTCCGGCGGGCTGGGGGTCAGTCGGGTCGTTGTGGGGGTCATTCTGGTCGTGATTTATCACGCCGCGGCCGTCGGATTGATCGGAGCGACGACCGCGGTCACCGGCCAGCTTGGATGGCCCACGGGCATCGTTTTGGGGCTGATCGTCGGCGGTTGCTGGGTGCCGGCGAGCGTGCGTATGATGGGGTTCAGCGACGACCCGGGCAACGCGCTGCTTGGGCGGTCACTGGCGGCGATCTACCTGATGTCGGCTGCGGTCCTTTTGACCGGCATGGTGCAATTCGTTTCGGGCCTGCGGGGTTACGACCTGAGCATTCTTCCTCACGGGTTTGTCGACTATCCGTACACGCTCTGGCAGATGGAGGTCATTCTGCTGGTGCTGACGGCGATTTTCTGGCTGGCCCGGACGTTTATCCTTCAGACGCTCAGCCGTCTCGAACAGGTGTTGCTGCTGGGGATTTACGGCACGTACCTGGCCCTTCGGATGTACCGCATCGCCACGGGCGGGTGAGTTTCTTACAGCACGTTGATATTGCGGCGGGAGAAACAGACGGTGGCGATCGCGAACAGGACCACGGCGATGCCGCACATCAGGGCGATGTCGTTGGTCGGGTCGTAGTTGCCGGCGGCGATCTTGATCGGGCGGAAGTAGTACAGGGGTCCCATGAACGATATGCGGTGGACGACGTCCCACCACTCGGAGAGGAAGTGCAGCAGGTAAAGGGCGAGGCTGAGGCCGAACGCCCATCCGACGGCGGTGCTTCGCAGCGTGCTGAGCGCGCTGAAGAAGACGGCGTAGCTGAAGGCGACGAGGTATACGGCGTAAAGGTTGGCCGCCACGAGGACGATTCGGTCGAACATGTACGGCTGTTCCAGCGTGACCTGCCGGAGTCCCATCCAGGTGCCGAGCAGCATGCCGGCGGTCATCACCGCGCCGCTGATCGCTCCGGCCAGAATGGTGGTGATCATGAAACGCCGTCGGCTCAGCGGGGTGGCGAGCACGAGGTCGACGGTTCCGCGGTCGATCTGGCCGGCGATGGCGCCCGAGGCGATCCAGACGGCGAGGGCCAGCAGGAGGGCCAGGCTGATCGGATGCAGGTAGGCGAACGAGCCGAGTCCGGTGGTCGTGGTGATCTGCAGGATATCGTCGCCGATCATGGCTTTGAAGAACTGCGGGAGGTTGTCGATGATGTGGAGGCGGTAGCGGAGTTTGTACTTGGGGATCAGCGAGACGTACAGCCAGTGCCAACCCACCGAGAGGCCCAGTCCCAGCAGGAGGATGCCCTGGTAGTCCTTCAGGGTCCGCACCAACAGCGGCCAACTGATCGGAGAGACTCGGGCCATCAGATTTGGACGTCTAAGCGGTTTGCCGTTCATCCTCGGTCTCGACCTTCCGGTAAAATCGCAGGAACACTTCCTCCAAACTTGGCGGCTCGATGCTGATGTAGTCGACCTCGATCGATCGCAGCAGCCGCTGGAGAATCTCGGCTGAGCCCTCGACGATCAGATAGACGTCCTGACCCTTCTGCCCGACCAGCCGCATGCCGTCCGGCAGCGGCGAGGGCAGTTGCGAATTGTCCTTGAGGACCAGACGCACGTGCTGGATGCTCCGCTTGCGAAGCTCGGCGATGGCGTCGTCGGCGACGAGTTGGCCATCGCGGATGATCGCGGCCCGATCGCAGATTCGTTCGACCTCGCTGATAATATGGCTGGAGAAGAAGACGGTTCCGCCGGTGGCGGCGTAGTCTCGGAGGAGGTCGTAGACCTGCTGCTGCATGAGCGGATCGAGGCTGTTGGTCGGTTCGTCGAGGATCAGCACGGCCGGGTCGTGCATCATGGCCTGGATCAGTCCGAGTTTCTGCCGCATGCCGCGGCTGCAGTATCGGACCTTGAGGTTCAGGTCGAGGTCGAGCTTGCGGGCGAGGAAGGCGGCCCGCTGACGGCAGTCTGTGCCCCGCAGCCGCGAGAGGTAGGCCACCGTCCTGTAGCCGGTCAGGTGGTTGAAGAATCGGATTTCGCCGGGCAGGTAGCCGACGTTTTCGCGGACGTCGAGGCTCTGGCGGCGCACGTCGAACCCGCCGATGTAGGCCACGCCGGAACTGGGCCGCAGGAAGCCCAGCAGAAGGCGGATCATGGTGGTCTTGCCGGCCCCGTTGGGGCCGAGAAACCCGTAGATCGAGCCGGTCGGCACCTGGATCGACACGTCGAGGATCCCGCGCCGCCGGCCGTAGTACTTGGTCAGACCCGCCGTTTGTATTGCGTATTCGTACATTGAAGTTCGCTTTGTCCGCTGTCCGCGGCCGGTGAAAACTATAACTCTAGGTTAATGAGCCTCGCACGTCAAGCGTCTTGACATTACCATTCCATCCAAGTATCGTCGGCCCCTTGTGTTGATCGACCCGGAACGGCCCGGGACGTACGCCACGTGAACACAGGAGACGCTGCGATGCATCGTACGTTGGTGGTAGGAGTGGCCAGCCGAGGCGGGCCGTGGATCAATGCCGTCAAGGCCCATGAGAAGTTCGAGCTGTCGGGACTGGCCGACCTGAACGCCGAGATTCTTGTCAAGCGGGGCGAGGAGAGCGGGATTCGGCCCGAGAACCGCCACCTGACGCTCGAAGACGCCCTCGGTTCGGGGAAGTACGACGTGGCCGTGGTGGTCACGCCCAACCACATCCACTACCCGGTGACCAAACAGATTCTCGGCGCGGGCGTTCACTGTCTCCTCGAAAAGCCTTTTACCGAGGAATACGCTCACGCGGAGGAACTGGTCCGGCTCGCTGAGGACAAGAAGCTCGTTCTGGAGATCGGCCAGAACTACCGGTTCAAGCCGATCTGCCGTTTCGTCGCCGAGTTTATCCGCGGTCAGAAGCTTGGGCGGCTGTCGGGCATTGAGGCCTCGTTTCACCGTCATCGTCCGCCGCGGTTCGAGCACGAGCGGGTGATGCGGTTTCCGATGCTGTATCTTCAGGCGATCCACCACCTCGATTGGATGCTCTCGATCTTGCCGAGCCCGGTGGTCGAGGTGTTCAGCCGTCATCGCCGGGCGCCGTGGAGCGAGTGGCGGGAACCGTCGATCTGCCACTTCGTGCTCCGTTGCCAGGATGACGTGATGGTCAGCTACCGCGGCAGCTATGAGTCGCAGGGCGAGATCACCCCCTTCGACGGGCTGTGGCGGTTTGAATTCGAGCGAGGCGACCTGCTCATCAACGGAAATCGCCAGGTTGTCCAGGTCACGGATCGCGGCGCGAAGACGGAGGTGCTCTACGCGGTCGGTGAGGACGAGTCTTCCGGCGAGGCCGAGTTGCTCGATGGGATGGACGAGGCGATCGTCGGCGGCGTGGAGCCTCCGACGTCGGGCCGGCGCAACCTCGAAACGCTCAAGATGCTCTTCAAGATATTCGGACAGGAGTGACCGTTCAGGAGCAAGTCCATGGCAGCCAGGGTCAAACGGTTCCTTTCGGCTGAGAGCGGCGTGGCCGAGCTGCTCAAGGTGACGCCCGAGCTTCGGTTCACGGGTCAGACGCGCGATGAGTACAAACGCTGGCGGCGGTTTTTTCTGTCGCGCCTGAGCCGCAATCTGGGTCCGACGCCTCCGCGCGTTCCGCCGAAGCTTGAGGTTCTTGAACGCTGCGCCATGGACGGCTATACGCGGGAGAAGGTGATCTTCAACTCCGATCCGTTCTCTTCGGTGGTGGCCTACGTTCTGATTCCCGAGGGGGCGAGTCGCCGCGATCCGCGTCCGGCCGTTCTTTGCGCCCACGGCCACGGGGTCGGCAAGGATGGGACGGTGGGCATCGTCGCCGATTACCAGAAGCAGTTTGCAGTGGAGTTGGCTCGGCAGGGGTTTGTGGCCATGGCGCCGGATTGGCGGACGTTCGGCGAACGGGCCGATCGGGACGAGTGGGTTCGCCGGCCCGGCCGCGATGGCTGCAACGTCGCGTATCTGGCATTCGGCTATTTCGGCTATCAGCTTCTTCGGCTCAATATCTGCGATGCGCAGCGGTGTCTGGACCACCTGCAGTCGCGGCCGGAGGTGGACGGGCGGCGGCTGGGCGGGATGGGCTGCTCGTTCGGCGGGACGATGACCACCTGCGTTTCGGCGCTGGATCGCCGGATCAAGGCGGCGGTGGTCGTCTGTTACATCAGCACGCTCGCCGACGCGCTCAGCGATCGTGGGAACGTCAACGTCTGCGGTTCGCAGTTTATGGCCGGTTTGCGGACGATCGGCGACATCGCCGACGTGGCGGGCCTGATCGCGCCGCGGCCGTGCATGGTCCAGATCGGCCGTCGCGATGAGTGTTTCATTGAGAAGGACGCTCTGGCTGCGTTCGACCATCTCCGGAAGATCTATCGCGCCGCTGAGGCCGGCGACCGGCTCGTGCTCGATCGTTTCGAGGGCGGGCACGAGGTCGATCTGTCGGGCGGCGTCGAGTTTCTCAAACAACATCTTTTATAGCGACATTCGCGGGAGGACTCTCATGGCGATCAGGAAGGTGAGCTACGGCGGCTGGTCCAACTGCTATCGGCTGTCGAACGATCTGGTCGATCTGGTGGCGACCACGGACGTCGGTCCGCGGATCATTCGCTTCGGGTTTGTCGGCCAGGAGAACGAGTTCAAGGAATACGGCGAGATGATGGGCAAGAAGGGGGGGCGGCAGTGGCGGATTTACGGCGGGCATCGGCTTTGGCACGCTCCGGAGGCCAAGCCGCGTTCATATTTTGCGGACAATTTTCCGGTGACCCTTGAGAAGCACGGCAATTTGGTTCGTCTCGTTCAGGCGGCGGAGTCGACCACGGGCATTCAGAAGGAGATCGACATTCAGCTCGATGCGAAGAAGGCGTACGCCAAGATCACGCATCGTTTGCGGAACACGGGAATGTGGGCGGTCGAGTTGGCGCCGTGGGCACTCTCGGTCATGGCCCAGGGCGGACGCGCGATTGTTCCGGTTCCGCCTCGCGGATCGCACGAGAAGAACCTTCTGCCGACCCACACGCTCACGCTGTGGGCGTATACGGACATGAGCGATCCGCGGTGGACGTGGGGCCGCAAGTACGTGATGCTGGCCCAGGACGCAGCGGCCAGGACGCCGCAGAAGATCGGCGCGATGGTGCCGGACGGCTGGGCGGCGTACGCCCGCGACGGCCACCTGTTCGTCAAGCGGTTCGCGTTCATCGTGGGGGCGGAGTATCCGGATCGGGGTTGCTGCGTCGAGACGTTCACCAACGCGGACATGCTCGAACTGGAGACGGTGGCTCCGATGGTGCGGCTTGAGCCGGGCGCCGCGGCTGAGCACGTCGAGCACTGGTTCCTGTTCAAGAACGTTCCGACGCCGCAGAGCGACGCCGACGTGGACCGCCACGTCCTGCCCAAGGTCAACCAGGCGAAGGCCAAGTAGCGACCGCGAGCGATTCGACTTCTCTTTTGAGAGCGGCACGGATCACGCGGAACACGCGGGCGAAGAGAAGAAGTCAGAAATCTCAATAAAGAAGTGGTGGGTGGTGCGTTGTCCCGACGCACCAGTTGCGTCGTTGGCACAGCCATTGATTTTCGTTGAGGATTGGCGGGAGCGGCTGTTTCTTCTTTCATGAATCCGGCTTCGCCTGTATAATACACCACGTGTTCGTTGCGGCCATCAAGCGCCCGGGAGTCGGCCATGACACAAGATGACCGAATGGAACTTCGGGAACATCGAAGGCGCATGAGGATATGGCTCCTCGTTGGCGTCCTGTTGCTTCTGCTGACCGGCTTCGCCGTCTTTCGTCTGGCCCTGCACTGGTGGGTGTACCACGGCCGCCTCGACGCCATTCGCGCCGCGGGCGAGCCGGCCACGTTTGAGGACATTGACGAGGCCCGTTTGAAGCTGCTCCCGGAGCAGGATGCCGCCGTCGTCGCCCGTGAGGCCTTTTCTCACTACGACAGCCGCAACGTCTATCTTCACAATTTGCCGATCGACGGAATCGCGATCCTGCCGGACCGCACGGAGTCGCTGCCGCCTGAGATGAAGGCGGACATGGCGGTCTATCTCCAGGACAACGCGGAGGCGCTGCGTCTTTTGCACCGGGCCGCCGGGATGCCGCACGGCCGGTTCTTCCACCGCGACGAGTACCAGGACTTCAGTTCATTTCGGCGGGGCGTCAAGTTGTTGAATATGGAGGGCATTCTCGCCGCGGAAACCGGCGATCCGGCCACCGCCGCCTCTTCCTTTGTCGATGCGCTGCGATTCGGCAGGCATTTGCGGGATGAACCTTTCCTGATTTCCTTTCTGGTGCACACCGGCTGCGAATTCCTGACGGTACCCACTATTGAGCGGGCCATAAACCACGCCCGGTTCACCGACGGCCAATTGCGGATGATGGGCGAGGCCCTGGGCGACGCCGACGATCCTCATGCCTTGCGACATGCCATTCTCACCGAACGTTGCCAGGTGGCGGACGTCGTATCCCGCCCGGTCACTGAGCTTCTTGAGAAGGACGCTACGCACAGTGAGAGGCTTTGGGCATTTTTCTACGGCTTGGCCGGCGTTCAGTTCGTCGATGCGGGTTACATGCTCGATTACTACGATGAAATGGCCCGTTTGGCCGATCTTTCCACACATCGAAGGAAGGCGGCGGCCGAGGCCCTCGACGCCAAGGGAAGCAAAATCCCGGAGTACCTTATCCTTTCTCGCGGGCGCCTTCCGGCGCTGGGCCCGCTCTGTGATATCGACCTTCGCGCGCTTGCCGTGGTCCGTGCCGCCCGCACCGGACTTGCGGTCCAACGCTATTGCCTTGCGCACGGGCGGTGTCCTGAGAAGCTTGGCGACTTGGTTCCCGAGTTCCTCGACGCCGTGCCCGATGACCCGTTCGACGGCTACCCTCTGCGGTACCGGATTCGCGGCAGTGGTTTTGTCGTCTACAGCGTCGGTGAGGACCTGACCGACAACGCCGGCCGGGAGGAGGACGCCCGTGGAAAGCCTTTCGCCACGGCGACCGATATTCCTTTCACCGTCGAGTTCGCATCCGCAGCAGCCGCGATCGCGCCGGCATCAGGGAGTGAAGATGACCAGTCGGCTCGGCCGCAACCTGGAGCCCAGCCATGACGCGTGACGAGACCATCGAACCTCGTGGAGTTCGCAGACGCATTAGGCGATGGGTCCTTGTGGGCATTCTGTTGCTTCTGTTGGTGGGTTTCGCTGGGTTTCGGATGACGCTTCAGCGGATGTACCACGACCGCCTGGAAGCCATCCGTGCCGGTGGTGAACCGGCTACCTTCGCGGACATCGAGAAGACTTTGCGTGACCTGCCGCCGGAGCAGAACGCGGCGTTCCTGATCGAGGAGGCTTCGCGGCACTA
>JAAYCJ010000024.1 GCA_012729815.1 Phycisphaerae bacterium
CGTCGCCGCCGGTTAGATTGTGTCCTGTTTCGCGGTTGCGGCCAAGTCGTTTTCAGGAGTTATCAACTGCCATGCCATTGATCGACAAACCACTCGATGAGCTCAAGACGTACCAAGGAATCAACCCCCGTCCAGCGGATTTTGACCAATTCTGGGACTCCCGTTTGACCGAGATGCGGGCCCTCGACCCGCGGGTCGAGCTGGTCCCAGCCGAGTTCCAGGTTCCCTTCGCCGAATGCTTCGACTTGTACTTTACCGGCGTGGGCGGCTCGCGGATCCACGCCAAGTACCTCCGGCCCAAACAGGCCGCTGCTCCGCACCCAGCCATGGTCCTCTTCCACGGCTATGGCGTCAGTTCCGGCGAGTGGCACGACAAGCTCGCCTACGTGGCCATGGGCTATTCGGTGGCTGCGCTCGACTGCCGCGGCCAAAGCGGGTTCTCCGAGGATCGCGGCGGCGTCCGCGGCACCACGCTGCACGGCCACATCGTTCGCGGACTCGACGACTCGCCCGAGAATATGCTGTTCGTCCAGGTATTTCTCGACACCGCCCAGCTTGCCCGCATCGTCATGGCCATGCCCGAAGTGGATGCCAAGCGCGTCGGAGCGGCCGGCGGCAGCCAGGGCGGCGGCCTGACCCTCGCCTGCGCCTCGCTCGAACCGGGCATCAAGCGGGCGGCGCCCACCTTCCCGTTCCTCTGTGACTACCAGCGGGTCTGGGAGATGGACCTGGCCCAGGGCGCCTACGCTGAAATCCGCGAGTTCTTCCGCTGGTACGACCCCTGCCACCGGCGCGAGGACGAGATCTTCACCAAACTCGGCTATATCGACGTCCAGCACCTGTGCCCGCGGATCCGCGGCGAAATCCTCATGGGCGTCGGGCTGATGGACACCATCTGCCCGCCCTCGACCCAGTTCGCCGCCTACAACAAGATCACCTCGCCGAAGTCCCTGGCGATCTACCCGGACTTCACCCACGAAGGCCTGCCCGGCTTCAGCGACCAGGTCTACCAGTTCATGGCGGGGCTGTAGCCCTTTCGCCCGCTGCTCGGCGAGGAGCGGTCCATGCAAAGTCATTCGACCCACAGAGCGGTTGAAGTCGTCGCACGCGGCACCGTTTTCGACCACATCGGCGTCAACCTCATGAAGGGCGACGAGACGTACCCCTTCGCCATCGCTCCCAACGCCGTGGTCACCCCGCGCGGCGGGGTGCTGGTGGCCTGGACCGCCGGCGCCTACGAGGTCTCGCCCAACGCGGTCATTATGGGTCGCGAAACCTACGACGGCGGCAAGACCTGGACCTACGAGCCGTTCGTGATCGCCGACCGCCCCGACCACGGCCTGATCAACGTGGCCTTCATCCACGCCCGCCAGCGGATGTTGATCTTCTACAACGACTACCTCGGTCGCGTCAAAGCCTCGCACGGCTGGTTCATCGACGGCACCGAGGACGTCTGGCTCGCTGAATCCCACGACACCGGCTACTACTGGTCCGATCCCAGGCAACTGACCGATTTCCACCAGAAGCGTCAGCCGTACATGCTCCAGATCCGCGAGAACGGCCTGCGGCTCGCCGGCGGCGAACTGGTCCTCCCGGTCGGCTACCACACCCGCCATTTCCCGCCCGCCAGGCCGGATGAGTTCCGCAACGGCTTCGGCGTCCTGCGATCCGAAGACGACGGCAAGACCTGGCGTCGCTGCCTGCTGGAGACCAACGACCCGAACCGCCTCTTCGACGAACCGGCCATCGCCCAATGCGCCGACGGCTCGCTCCTGATGTACCTGCGAACCAACACCGGCACGATGTGGCAATCGCGCTCGCACGACGGCGGCCGAACCTGGGCCCAGCCCGCCGACACCGGCATCGTCGCCGCTCCCGCCAGCGTGGCTTTGGCCAAACTGCCCGACGGCCGCTTCGTCCTGGCCTGGAATGACCACCCAGCCAAGCGCACTTTCCTCTCCGTCGCCGTCTCATCGGACGAAGGCAAAACCTGGACCGGGCCCGATGTGATCGACATGGTCTGCATCCAGCCGATGCCGCCCATGCAACACGAACAGGCGGCCAACGTCGCCCTGATGGTCGACGACGAGGGCCTCGTCTGGATGGTCTGGGCCCACATCGCCTGGTATGGCGAGGGTGCCTACGGCTCGATCAAGTACGCCCGCCTGAAGGTGCGCGACTGACCAGGAAGGGAAACTGGCTGTGAGCTACACACCCAAGCAGCGAATGCTCAACGCCTACCGCGGCGTCTTCTCCGACCGATACCCGGTGGCCCCCGAGTTCTGGTACTACTACCCAGCCAAGGTGCTTGGCGTCGACATGATCGAATTCGAGCGAAACATCCCGCTGTGGAAGGCCCTGCGGACCACGTTCCTCAAGTACGGGACCGAAGGCTGGGCCATCGTCGGCCCGTCCGCCCGCAACCCGCGCGCCTCCTCCAAGGCCGACTGGCAAAAACTCTCAGCCACCCAGTATCGCCTGACCGCCGAAACCAATCTGGCCGGCAAGACCTACCAGACCGTCCAGGTCTTCGACAAGGAGGAACCTTCGTGGCTGGTCGAGTGGCCGGTCAAGGACGAAGCCGACGCCCTTGAGTTCTGCCGCCAGCAGCTTGCGTCAGACACCGAGTTCGGCTTTGCCGCCGCGGTTGACGCCCACCGCGCGGTCGGCGACGACTACCTGTTGGAGTTGGCGATCGGCGGTCCCTTTTTCGACTCCCTGGCCGCCGCGATGGGCTTCGAAAAGGCCCTCTTCTACGCCATGAGCGAAGAGCCCGCCCTGCTCGAAGGTCTCCAGGCCCGCTACATCGAGTTCAACCGCGAACTGGTCCGCCGGGCCTGCCGCGAAACGCCCTTCGAGTCCTTCTTCATCGGCTGCTGCTACGCGTGCAACTCGCTCACGGGTCCGGACATGTGGCGGCGGCTGGACAAACCCTACATCGCCGCCATGGCTGATGAAATCCACCGGCACGGCCGCCTCCTGCACATCCACTTTCACGGCCGGTGCATGGAGACCGTCTCCGATTTCGCCGAAATCGGCATCGACTGCGTCTGTCCCTTCGAGCGCCCGCCCGGCGGCGACGTCGAAGGCCTTGCCGGCCTGCGCGAGGTCCGCTGGTGCCTGGGCGGCAAGGTCACCTTCAACGGCAACGTCCACACCGTCGCGACCCTCATCCGCGGTACTTCCGACGACGTCCGCGCCGAGGTGCGGCAGATCAAGGAGACCTTCGCGGGCGAACCGCGGCTGATCATCGGCACCGGCGACCAGGTCGGCCGCGAAACGTTGGAAGAGAACATTTTCGCCATGATCGAAGAGGCCAAAGCCAATCGTTGAAAGGAACAACCTCGGATGGACTCCAAAACCCGCGTCCTGACCGCTCTGGCCCGCCAGAAACCCGACCGTCCGCCCTTCAACTTCTGGATGGATCGCCGCCTCATGGCCGGCTACGAGCAGCGGCACGGCCATCGCCACTGGCGGGTCACCGCCTGCGGGGCCGACGTGATTGAAACCTTCCACGGCTTGGGTTTCCCGTCCGGCCCGACGGTCGCCCGCGACGGCACCGAATGGCACACCGGCCCGCTCTTCGACGACTGGGCGCAGGCCGACGAGCTTCCCATGCCCGACCCGCACGATGAAAACGTCTACGGTCTGATGCAGGCCGACCTCCGCGAATTCCCCGACACCGCTGTCTTTCTCGACGTCGGCACCGCCTGGGGCATCATCGCCGGCATGCGGACCTACGAACGAATCTACATGGACATGCTCGACCACCCGGACGAACTCCGCAGGCTGGCCCGCCGGATCAATGACGCCTTAAAGGTCGTGGTGGACCGCGCCTGCCGGATCGGCGTCACCGCCATCTACCTGATGGAAGACCTGGCCACCACCCGCAGCCTGAGTTTCTCGCCCGAGATGATCCGCGAGTTCTGCCTCGACGACGCCGCCGAACTGGTCGCGATCGCCCATTCCCACAACCGGCCCGTGCTCTTCCACTCCGACGGCTGCGTCCGCGACCTGGTTCCGATGCTCGCCGACATGGGCGTGGCCGCGGTCAATCCGCTTCAGCCGCACCTCAACGACCTGTCCGCCTTCAAACGCGACTTCGGCCACCGCCTGGCCGTCTACGGCGGCCTCGACAACTGCTACACCATCCCTGACGGAACTGCCGATGACGTGCGGCAACACGTGCGGGATGTCTTCGAGACCCTCGGCCGTCCCGACGGCGGACTGATCTTCTCGACCCACGACATCCCTCTCGGCACGTCCGACGAAAACGTCCAGGCCATGATCGAGACCATCCGCCGGTGCCGCTACTGAACAACCGTCTGGCCGCCAAGCGCTTGCGGCGTGCTGTCCGGTCAAAACAACTGCGACGTTGATCGCTGCGCGTCGTTCGGGTATAAAGACCGTCATGCTCCTGCCGACGGGCGGGCGTCAGCACGTGAACCGCGTTGATGGAGGCCAAGATGAAGAAGTACGTGTGCAACGTGTGTGGATGGGTCTACGATCCGGCAATCGGCGATCCCGACGGCGGCGTCGAACCGGGCACCGCCTTCCAGGACATTCCTGACGGCTGGGTCTGTCCCGTCTGCGGCGTGAGCAAGGACGAGTTCTCCGAAGTCGCCGAGTAACCGTCCCGAGTCGTCAACTCGCCGACCGCACCGTCAGACCTTGGGGGACATTATGGATACCAACATCCGAGTGGCGGGTGAGGCCGGGCAGGGGGTTCAGACCACCGGCATGCTGCTGGTCCACGCCCTGGCCTCGCTGGGGCTCCACGTGATCTCCGGCCAGGTTTACATGTCGCGCATCCGCGGCGGCCTGAACTGGTACGATGTCCGCATCGCCGATTACCCGCTCTATTCCCTCCGCGAAAAAGCCGATATCCTCGTGGCCCTGGCCCCGGAGGCGGTCGACGAACTCGGTGACGAGGTCGCCGAAAACGGCCGAATCCTCTTCGATGGAAAAGACGGCGGCGACCGCGTGCTGGCCATGCCCTTCACCGAAACCGCCAAAGAAGTTGCCGGCTCAGCCATCATGGCCAACGCCGTCGCCGCTGGTGCGGCCTTCGCCCTGCTCGACTACCCGGTCGACAAGCTCTGCGAGTTTCTCGCCAGACATTTCGAAAAGAAGGGCGACGAGGTGGTGAGCAAAAACATCGAGTGCGCCAAGCGCGGCGCACAGCTCGCCTCCGACCACGCCGGCCACGTCGAGGCCCCGACCCACAACGGCATTCAGTACGACGTCCTCGTCGGCGGCGACGTCATCGCCATGTCCGCCGCGCGCTCCGGCGTCAAATTCGTCGCCGCCTATCCCATGACGCCCTCGACGCCCGTCTTCACCGCCCTGGCCTCCCTCGCCGACCGCTACGGCATCCTCGTCGAACAGGCCGAGGACGAGATCATGGCCGTCAATATGATCTGCGGGGCGGTCTACGCCGGTGTGCCCGCCATCACCACCACCAGCGGTGGGGGATTCGCCCTCATGACCGAAGGCGTCTCGCTGGCCGGCATGCTCGAACTGCCCATCGTCATCAGCCTCGGCCAGCGGCCCGGGCCCGCCACCGGCCTGCCCACCCGCACCGGCCAGGAGGACCTGCGCCTCGCCATCCACGCCGGACACGGCGAGTTTGCCAAAGCCGTCTTCGCGCCGGGCACCATCACACAGGCCTACCACCTGACCCGCCGGGCCCTCCAAACCGCCCACAAGTACCAGACTCCGACCATCCTCATGACCGACCAATACCTCGTCGACCAGGAACGCAACGCCCCTGCCCTCGACGACCGCTACGACCCGGTCGACCGCCATATCCTGGCCGACCCGCCGGACGACTACCTCCGCTATGCCGTGACCGAGTCCGGCGTCTCGCCGCGAGCCCTGCCCGGTTCCAACGCCTTCGTGATCGTCGATTCCGATGAGCACACCGAAGACGGCCACATCACCGAAAACCTCCGAAAACGCGTCGAGCTGCAGGACAAGCGCATGCGCAAACTCCAGGGCATGATCGGCGAATTCCTGCCGCCCGAGTTCTACGGCCCGAAAAACCCCGAACAACTGCTGATCTGCTGGGGCTCCACCTACGGCCCCGTCCGCGAAGCGGTCGACCGTCTCCAGGAGGCCGGCCGCAACGTCGCCCTGCTCCACTTCCCGCAGGTCTGGCCGATCAACGTCGAAGCCGTCCGTGCCGCCGCCGCCAACGCCGGTTTCGACCTGTCGAACTCCGACCAGATCGTCTGCGTCGAGGGCAACTGCACAGCCCAGTTCGCCTCGCTCCTCCGCGAACTGAACCTGATCGGTCCCTGCCGGACCATGCTGCGATACGACGGTCTGCACTTCACCGGCGACCAGATCGCCAGGAGGGTTGGCTGATGAAATTCTCCGATCGGATATACAACAACGATCCGGCCTGGTGTCCCGGCTGCGGAAACTTCCCGATCCTCAAGGTCTTCGACCAGGTGGTCGACGAGTTGGGCCTCGACCGCAAGAAACTCGTGCTGGTCTCCGGCATCGGCCAGGCCGCCAAGCTGCCGCACTACACGAGGGCCAATGTCTTTAACGGCCTTCACGGCCGGGCCGTGCCCGCCGCCACCGGCATCAAGCTCGCCAACCACCAACTCGAGGTCGTCATCACCAGCGGCGACGGCGATATCTACGGCGAGGGCGGCAACCACTTCATCCACGCCATCCGCCGCAACGTCGGCATCAAGGTCTTCGTCCACAACAATCAGGTCTACGCTCTGACCAAGGGCCAGGCCTCGCCCACCTCCGATCCGGGCTTTCGCACCAAGGTCCAGTCCCACGGCGTGGTCAGCGACCGCTTCCACCCCCTCGCCGTCGCCGTCGCCGAGGACGCCGCGTTCGTCGCCCGATCCTTCGCCGGCGATCAGGCCCACCTCAAGGCCATGATGATCGAGGCCATCCGCTGCCAAAACGGCTTTGCCCTGCTCGATATCCTTCAGCCGTGCGTCACCTTCAACCGCGTCAACACCTACAAGTGGTACCGCGACCGGGTCCGCCCGATCGACGACTCGCACGACCCGTACGACCGCGCCAGGGCGATGGAACTGGCCCTCAAGTGGGATCCCGAAATCCCCATCGGCGTCATCTATCGCAGCCGGCGGGAAAGCTTCGAGTCGCACTTGCCGCTGCTCGCCGAACGCACCCTCGTCGAGCAGTGCGGATGACGGACGACCGCGGCGGCGGAGTTGCCATGAACGATCCGTCAGAACAGCCGTTGAACATCCTGGCCCTCGAACCTTACTACGGCGGCAGCCACCGCGCCTTCCTCGACGGCTGGCGGGCTCACAGCCGACACCGCTGGACGGTCCTGTCGCTGCCGCCGCACAAGTGGAAGTGGCGGATGCGCCACGCCGCCGTTACCCTCGCCGATCAGGTCGCCGCCCGTCTGCGCGAGGGCCAGCGCTGGAATGCGATCTTCTGCTCCGATATGCTCAACCTCGCCGAGTTCCTCGGCCTCGCCCCTCAGCCGCTCCGCTCGCTGCCCTCCATCGTCTACTTCCACGAGAACCAACTCACTTACCCCGTCCGCTGGGAAAGCGAACGCGACTACCAGTTCGTGATGACCAACCTGACCACCGCTCTGGCCGCCTCGTCCGTCTGGTTCAACTCCGCCTTCCACCGCGATAGCTTCCTGCCCGCGTTGACTGGATTCCTCAAACGCATGCCCGACCACCAACCTCTGGTTGCGGTGGATCGCATCGCTGTCAAGAGCCGCGTCGAACACCCGGGCATTGATTCGCCGGCGGACCGCCCGCCCCGTCCGCCCGGCCCCCTGCGAATCCTCTGGGCCGCCCGGTGGGAGCACGATAAGAATCCCGAAACCTTCTTTGAGGCCCTCGATTTCCTTCAGCGGGAGAACGTCGCCTTCCGCCTCAGCGTCATCGGCGAACGCTTCCGCGAAAGCCCCGAAATCTTCGATCGCGCCGAAAAACAGTTCGCGCCCTGCATCGACCGCTGGGGTTATCAGCCGACTCGCGACGACTACCTCGCCGCCCTCGGCGAAGCCGACGTGATCGTCTCGACCGCCCTCCACGAATTCTTCGGCATCGCCGTGATTGAGGCGACAGCCGCCGGAGCCTATCCGCTCCTGCCCGATCGTCTGGCCTATCCCGAGGTCCTGTCCCGCGACGAGCTTCCCAACGCCGACGCCTTCTTCTATGACGGCTCAGCCGAGCAACTCGCCCGAAAGTTGATCGAACTGGCCCGGCGAATTGAAACCGGCGGCACGATATGGCCGGCCGATCCGCTGCCCCTTCGCCGTGCGGTCGGCCGCTACCTCTGGCCCAACCGCGCTCCATGCCTCGATCGAGCTCTCGAACGGGTCATGCTCCCTTGACCTGACGTACCGGGAGCCGGGCGGGTGCTCAATACCCGGCCCGGCTCCTGCTCCATCCTGTCGTCTCGGAGGTATCGCTGATCCCTACGGTGCGGGATTCTCTTCCGTGCGCTCATCCGCGGGCGGCGGATCCACCAGGTCGACCGTGGTGGAAGTCTGGAGCTTCTGAACCATTGGCCCGACGTTCACCGACTCAGCCGGTTGCGTCGCCGCCGGATTCTTGACGCTCATCTCCATCGTCATGTTCGTGACTTCCTTCATCCGCACGGGATCGCCGCGCTCGATGTCCCACCACATGACGCCTTCGCCGTTGCTGTCGAGCAGCTTCATGTCCATGAACTGCGCCATGGGATTCTCCGAGGCTGCATTCGGCTGTGAACGCATGGTCCGAGTAATCAGAATCTTCGCGCACGATCGACCAGCCATCGGCTCGACCCCCACCAGCTTGTATTCCGTGTCCACGTCCATTTCCATCGCGCCGAAGGGGAACTTCACCCGGTCGGCCTGCTTCCAGCTCTCGCCCACCCGCACCGGCGCCTTGCGGAAAACACTGTGCATCGACGACTTGAGCATCTTCAGGATCGTTTCGTCGTCGAAGGATTTGCTCATCATCTCCAGCATCTGGTCCAGCACCGGCGATTGGCCGCGTACCTCCTCCATGGCCTTCCTCATCGCCTCCGCGTACCCCTCCATCCGGATTGGTTCGCCTTCGGGACTGCGGATAAGATGATAGCGAATCTCGGTCATGGCCTTTAACATGGCGCAATCCGGCCCTGGAGCGGTTCCGGACGAGGGCGCCGCGTCTTCGCCGTTCTTCTTGGCCGCTCGGGAGTCAAAGCTCTGTTTGATGCCGCCCACGACCATGTCCATCTTCAACTCGGGTGTGCTGATCTCGTACACCACCGAACCGTCCTCGTTGATCCGGATGCACTCAGCCCGCATCAACTGCTCCATCGTCTGCGACATCTTCTGCTCGCCCATCGGCGGCGGCATCTGCATGCTGCCCACCGTTTTGGTCACCATCCGCCGGTACTCGACCCGTCCGACCTCCGGAGCGAACTTCAGCTCCACGCTCCCAGGCGCCTCCGCCAGGGCCACCCCGCCGATCCAGACCGACATCAGGGCTGCCAAAACCACTCGCATCATCGAAAACATGGTTCTCTCCTTTTGTGCTTTGATTTGGCTCTTGCTACCGCTGCGCGTTGCCATCCGCCTTGCCCGCCGCCTCCACCAGGATGCGGCCGATCGCCTCCTGATAGTGCCTGAGCATGAACTGCTGATCCGGGGCCAGCTCGATCGTCTTCCCGTCGCCGGTTGCTTCGATCTCGCAGCTCTCCGTCCGCCTGATCTCGAAGGCGACAGGCGCCGCGTCCTTCACGCCCGCCTTCATCCGCCACTCCAGGTCCTCGATGGTCAGTGCCGGCGGCAGCGGCTTGTCGGATGCCGGCTTGTCGAACTGCCGCATCCGGTGGAACCCTTCGATCTGGTCGACGAGAGACGTCAGGCTGTCGCTGACGTGCTTGAGCATGCTCAGATGCATCTCGCCCATCTGACGTCCCAGCGACGTTTCGCCCATCGCCGCCCGGACCGCCGAATCCGCCTCCTCCAGCAGCGGCAGCGCCCGCCTCTGGAGGGCCCGCGCCAGGTCCCACTGGGCCAGTTGTTGACCCTCGCCGCCCGCCGCCGCCCGCCGCCGCAGTCGCTCGATCAGTCCGTCGTCCACGTCCTGCGTCAACTCCAGATCGATGATCCGCTGCTCGACCCGCTCGCGCAACTCCGGGTGCAGCGACGCCGCCAACTGATATGCTCGCCGCGCCTCTTCACGCCGCTCCAGCGCCAGCAGGCAGTCGCCCGCTGAGATCGCGGCAAAACCATCCGCGTCCAGATCGCTGTAATCCCGGTTCAACGCCTCGAAAATCGCCAGGGCCTGCTCAAACTGCCTCGATCCCATCAGTTCAGTCGCCTCAACGCACTTCTCCACAAACGCCATCTTCCGTTCGATCCGATCCTGCTCTGCCGCCCAGCCGGTTCCCGCCGCCGCCATAACCGCCGCGGCGACGCACCAGAGTGACACGCCACTGTAACCGGCTCGCCGCCATGTCCGCGTATTCGTTACCATCATGGGAATTCTCCTAACGCCATACCCCATAGAGTGAAGTCAACACCGCCAGCCTCGCCTCCTCCGGCAGAGGCTGCCTCGCCCGGGCCGTCTCGCCCGTCCGCACCAGCGCCCGATCCGCCAGGGCCCGCCCCAGCCGCTCCAGCGGCTCGTGGGCGCTGCGCTCCAACAGATGCGCCTGGGCCGCCGAAATGACCGGCCCCGCCGGCCCGGCCTGTGTCGCCACCGCCTGCACCATCCCGCTCGCCATCCACGGCGAAACCTGAACCACAGGCGGCTGTGATTCTCGCCCCGGTGCGTGGCTCTGGCCCAACTCCCACCAGCCGACCACCCACAGCGCAGCCGCTGCCGCTACGGCCATTCCCGCTGCTGTCAGCTTCATCCAACGCCGAGACCGGCCGGCCATCCGACGCTCCACCGTCCGCACGATCCGGTCCGACAACCCTTCCGGCGCCGCCACCGTATCGTCCGACCGAAGGAACTCGATCAGCCGCCCCAAACTCTCCCGGCACTCCGGACACGCCCGTACGTGCGCCTCCAGAGCCGCCGTCCGCGCCTGGTCCAACTCGCGATCCAGGTACGTGTCGATCAGGCTTTCCGCCTCGCGGCAGTCCATGCTCGGTCCTCCATAGCCTTCTCCCGCTGGATCAACTCGCCCAGACGACGCCGCCCGCGGTGCAGCAGCGTGCGCACCGTGTTGATCGGCACGCCCATCGCCTCGGCCACCTGATCGTACGAGAGTTCCTCGAAATGAAAGAGCGCGATCGCAGCCCGCTGACCCTCGTCAAGCCGGCCCAGCAACCGCCGGACCTCCGGGCCGCTATCCTCCCGCTCCCGCCATCCAAACGCCTGTTCCGGCTCCAAGTCCACCACCCGAAGCCGCTTGCGCGACCGAACGTGGTCGATCGCCAGGTTCGTCGCGATCTTCAGCAGCCAGTTGCGAAACGACCGGC